>JAZLKY010000271.1:0-2753 GCA_045597885.1 Acutalibacteraceae bacterium
CCAATACCAAGATAGTCCATATTGCGGCAGACCTCACGGCGCAGATCTTTGTCATTCTCTCCAATCCCGGCGGTAAATACCAATGCATCCAATCCGTTCATAGCTGCCGTATAAGCACCAATATACTTTTTGATCCCATAGTACTGTATGTGCAGGGCAAGCAGCGCCCGTTCATCTCCCTCGGCGGCGGCATCGCACACCACACGGGAATCGCTGGATTTTCCGTAAACACCGAGGAAGCCCGACTCCCGGTTGAGCATCCGTTCCACCTGCGCCGAGGTCATTCCTTCGCTGAGCAGGTATGTCAGAATAGTAGGATCAACCGATCCGGAACGGGTCCCCATCAGGATCCCTTCCTGTGGAGTAAAGCCCATAGAGGTATCAATGACCTTCCCGTGATCCACTGCCGTGATGGAAGAACCGTTACCAAGATGGCAGGTGATGATCTTCAGTTCTTCCACACTTTTGCCCATCTTTTCCGCCACACGCCCCGAAACATACCGATGGGATGTGCCGTGGAAGCCATACCGCCGTATTCCCTTTTCGGTATACAGTTCATAAGGGAGCGGATAAATGTAAGCATAATCCGGCATGGTGGAATGGAATGAAGTGTCGAACACGCCGACCATCGGAACGGCGGGCATCAGTTTGCGGCATCCTTCCATCCCTGCAATAGCAGGCGGGCCGTGTAAAGGGTTGATCTTGACGATCGAATTGAGATAGCGTATCACATTTTCGTCGATCAGGCAGGATTCCCGCAATTTTTCTCCACCGTGCGCCACCCGATGTCCCACGGCATCAATTTCACCCACATCACCGATCACACCCAGTTCGCAATCGGTCAGTAATTTGAGTACCCATTCAAGTGCCTGCTGATGATCAGCCAGTGCCACGCTGATCTTATAGTTTTCTTTGCCGGGACGTTTGTGTGTGACACTGCCCCCGTCGATGCCGATACAGTCACACAGCCCTTTGGCAAGTACCGTCCCCTCCGGCATAGAGAACAACTGGTACTTCAGCGAGGAACTGCCGGCATTGATCACCAATACTTTCACCATCATTCCTCCGCTCACAGTAACTGTTCAAATTGGGCATACGCCTCATCGTATGCCGCCGGGCACTGCGGAGCATAATGCTTCAGTTCTTCCGAAGCGGCGATCACCTGCCGTGCCTGTTTCAGATCTTTCATTTCTCCGAGAGCGATCAACTGCACCGCCACATTACCGGTCGCAGTCGCTTCGATAGGTCCGGCGATCACGGGAACATTACAGGCATCCGCCGCCATCTGGCACAGCAGACGGTCTTTCGTGCCGCCGCCGACCATATGGATGACACTGTAGTCAAGCCCTGTCACCTCATGGACTGCACGGAAAGTATAGCGATATTTCATTGCCAGACTTTCATAGATACAGCGCATGATCTCTCCCCTGCTCTGCGGAACGAACTGTCCTGTGCGGCGGCAGTATTCCTGTACTCGTTTCGGCAGGTTGCCCGGTGAAACAAAACTCACATCATCCGGATCAATGAAGCACTTAAACGGTTCACACGCCAGTGCCTCCTGCTCCAGATCACCGTATGTAACAGAAGCGCCTTCCCGTATCCACTGACGGCGGGATTCCTGTATGAGCCACAATCCCATAATGTTTTTTAGGAAGCGGGTGGTCCGTCCGAAACCGCCCTCGTTTGTTAAATTGAAGCGGAAAGAAGTATCGTTGATCACCGGCTGAGCCAATTCGGTCCCGAACAGCGACCAGGTACCGCAACTGATGAAGATAAAATCCTTTTCATCTGACGGGACAGAGACAACTGCCGAGCCGGTATCGTGTGTCGCCACGGCAATGACCGGTACACAAGGCGCACCCAATTCTTCACATATTTCTGCCGACAGATCACCGTATACCGTTCCGGCATCGGTGATGGGCGGGAACAGGCTGGCAGGAATATCCAACCGTTCGAGCAGATCATATGCCCAATCGCCCGTGCGGGGATCAAGGCACTGGGTGGTGGAAACCTCGGTATATTCCGCTTTCATCACACCGGTAAGAAAATATGCCAGCAGATCCGGCATCAACAGCAGTTTGTCTGCTCGTTCCAGCATTTCGGGATCTTTTTTTCGCAATGCCATCAACTGGAAAAGGGTGTTGATCAAAGAAAACTGGATACCCGTGCGCTGATACAGTTCCTCTTTGGGTATGATCTTAAATACTTCCTCCATCATTCCGAGCGTGCGCTTGTCACGGTAATGGACAGGATTACCCAGCAAATGACCGTGTTTATCCAGCAGACCGAAATCGACGCCCCAGGTATCAATACCGATCGCATCAAATCCGCCGGCGTGCACCGCCTTGGTGATCCCTTGCTTGATCTCATGGAAAAGGCGAAGCACATCCCAATAGAATACACCGCCCACCTCGACCGGATCATTGGCAAACCGATGGATCTCCTCCATTTGAATTTTTTCACCGTCATAAGTAGCAATAACCGCCCGACCGCTTGATGCACCGAAATCATATGCCAGTACCCGCTTACTCATATCCTGCCACCTTTTCTTTATCCTCGTTTATGTCCGCATTCCTGCACTGAGTATACAACATTTTTGTTTTTACGTCTACATTTGGCGGAAATTTCGATAAAATGACACTTGATTTTTTCATTTTGATCATGAAATTAGAAATTTGTAAATAAATAGTACGATAATATTGAATTAATTCGTATATTTGGGAATCCAAATACATAAACCAACGCACAAAGAT
>JAZLKY010000272.1:0-3755 GCA_045597885.1 Acutalibacteraceae bacterium
TAATGCTCTGAAGTACTATGCTTCGGTCCGGCTGGATGTACGTCGGGTAGAGACCATCAAGAGCGGAGCGGATGCGGTCGGTTCGCATACCCGTGTCAAGGTGGTAAAAAATAAGCTGGCGCCTCCGTTCAAAACGGCAGAATTTGATGTGCTGTACGGGATCGGTATTTCTCATGACAGTGAATTGGTCGATATGGCGGTCAAGCTGGGGATCATAGAAAAATCCGGCTCATGGTTCAGTTATGCTGATGAACGGCTGGCACAGGGGAAGGACAATGTACGGGAATTGCTTCGTACCAATCGGGAACTGGCGGCACAGATCGAAGAAAAGGTCCGCCGGGATGCCGATAAATTGGTTCCGGGTGTCCGTGCGGTGGTTTCTGCCCCGGTTTCTGCTCCCGTAGAGATCCCGTTGGCATCCGCCCCGCAGATGAATCGTGCTGAGGCTAAGGCAGAGATCGACATCGTGGTTGATGATTGATCGGCTGTTATGATCTGATCTGTCAAGTAGGGTTTCCCCTGTGCTGTTATATTCATTTAACGGCACAGGGGCTTCTGTTTGTGTGAGGCTCTTTACCGCATTTTTCTCTTTTTCGTTTCTTTCTCCAAATCTTTCTTCGATTTGGGGATAAAAGTCTTGATTATTTTTCTTCAAAGTGGTATACTTCACTGTGTATACTACCTATAATGAGAGGGGGATGTCCGTGCGCCGTTGGTGTCTGCTGTTGTTGGTATTGGCTGTTTTGGTTTATTCCGGCTGTTCTGCCGACAGCAACATTTCAGATACGGTTTCTGATATCGACGGACAATCGGTATCCGGAGAGACGATCACTTCGTTTTCTTTGGCATACAGTGCACAGGACACCTTGGATCCTTTTCATGCGAAGACGGAGGCCAACTGGTATTTAGCCACCCTGCTGTATGACAGCTTGACTGTGATCGACAGTTCTTTTTCACCGCATAATTCACTGGCTCAGTCGATCGAGTGGCAAGATCCGACACATATGGCTGTTTCGGTTTGTACGGGGGCTTCTTTTTCCGACGGGACGGCTGTTCGTCCTGCCGACATTGTATATTCCTTTCAGCAGGCGAAGGCTTCTGCCAACTATAAAGAGCTGTTGTCCAATATCGTCTCCGCTACCCTTGACCGTCAGAACGGCACAGTTATTTTTGGCTTGTCTTCTCCCGATAAAGATGCGATGGCGTGTTTGTCCTTTCCGGTGATTCGGGAGAAAACATCGACGGCTTCCCCCGAAAAGGCGGCAATAGGTGGCGGACTGTATGTGTTTACCCCCGGAGAGGACGGGGCAACGCTCGAACGCAATCGCTACAGTAAAGTATTTTCTCATTTTGCATCGGTCGGTCTGCGGGATCTGCCAAATACGACCACGATGTTTTACGGGCTTTCCTCCGGGAATATCACCTACTATTTTGATGATCTGAATTCCGGAACGATCCACCGTGTATCCGGTTCCAGTGCTACTGTCAATATGAACGATTTGATCTACCTTGGTATCAATGGCGGCAAAAGCCCGTTGGATTCATCCGAAGTGCGGCAGGCGCTGTCACAGCTTATCGACAGAAAAACGCTATCCGGATCGGCTTTTTCCGCCTGGGCACTGCCGGCGGTCTCTCCGTTCCACCCGGCATGGGAAAATGCCAAAGGGTTAGAGTGCTTTTCCGAGAGCCGGTCTTTGACCGGGGCGGTAGAAAGGCTGAAAAAGAGCGGACACGCATCGGATCTGAAGCTGGAACTGATCTACAGCACGGACGGCGGTGCCCGCAGTGCGGCGGCGGAGCAACTCCGCTCGGATTTTGAAAGCGCCGGTGTACAGGTGACTGTTACGCCGTTGCCGTATGAGAATTATCTTTCCCGCCTGAAATCCGGAAAGTATGATCTCTATTTGGGAGAGATACGGCTGACCGCCAATATGGATCTTTCTCCTCTGCTGGGGGGGAAGATGAGTTACGGCATGAAAAAAGACGGGAAGGCTGTCCTTTCCTACGGTCGGTACCGTTCGGGAGAGATCACGGCAGACGAGTTTTCTGCGGTGTTTGCGGACGATTTACCGTATATCCCGCTATGCTGGCGGTGCGGGTTTGCTGCCTATGATCGGCGGCTGGGGACAGTCACCCCTCATGGTTTTAATGTCTATTATGGCTTTGCCGATTGGCATTGATCAATAAAACAGAAAGGTGCGTTGTACATGATCTGTATTGAAAACCGTTTCGGAACCATTGAAGTGTCGCAGGAGTATTTCCGCTACTTAGTCGGAAATGTTGTCACTTCCTGTTACGGTGTGACCGGTATGGTACGCAGCGGACCCCGGCAGGGATTGCGTTCAGTGCTGTCCCGGCGGGCCTATGCGGATGACGGTATCCACGTGCGGGCAGATGGCTCTAAACTGATAGTGGATATTCACATTTCCGTTATGTACGGGATGAACATTGCGGCTATTGCCAAGAGTATCGTGAACAAGGTTCGTTATGCGGTCGAGGATGCGACCGGACTGACAGTAAAAAAAGTCAATGTTTTTGTTGACGGGATGAAACCGGAATAACACCCGCACGGGTTTCCGAATAAAGGAGTGCTTTAGATTGATTAATGGAACTGTATTGCGGGATGCTATGGTGTCCGCTTCCCATGTGCTTTCCGAGGTCAGAAGTGATGTGGATGCACTGAATGTGTTCCCTGTCCCGGATGGCGACACGGGAACAAATATGTCTATGACGATGGCGAATGCGGCAAGAGAATTGGTCCGCTTGACTGATCCTACGGCAACAGAGACGGCTGACACCGCTTCTTCTGCTCTTCTGCGGGGCGCCAGAGGCAATTCCGGTGTGATCCTGTCTTTGATTTTCCGTGGATTCTCCAAAGGGCTGAAGGGCAAGGAAGAAGCCGATGGAGCTGATTTGGCGGAGGCGCTGACTTTGGGAATGGAAGCGGCATATAAAGCGGTGATGAAGCCTACCGAGGGTACGATCCTGACGGTTGCCAGAGAAGCGGCGGCGGCAGGCAAAGCGGCAGTGGGAGAAAACGGTGATGCCGTTTTTGTATGGGATGCCATCTGTGCGGCGGCGGAGACATCACTGGCGAAGACACCGGACCTGTTGCCGCAATTAAAAAAAGCCGGCGTGGTCGATGCAGGCGGCAAAGGGCTGTGTATCATATTGAATGCAATGGCGGCTGTTTTTAAAGGTGGCGAGGTGATCGCCGCCTCGGAGGAAGAGCGGCATGAGCAACGTCGGTATTCGGCGGCGGCTACCTTTGAGCAGGATATTACATTTACCTATTGTACGGAGTTTATTGTCGGCAGGAACAAGGAATGTGACCGGGATCCGTTGGCACTGCGTGCCTATCTTGAAAGCATCGGTGACTGCGTTGTGGTGGTCGATGATGAGGACATCATTAAGGTGCATGTCCATACCAATCATCCCGGTGATGCATTGGAGCACGCTTTGCCGTACGGACAGTTTGAAACTGTCAAGGTGGAAAATATGCGGATCCAGCACCAAAACGCCGACTGGGTGGAACAGAGCGATCCCACTGCCGCAGAAGAAGTGCCGCAGAGGGCGGAGCCTGAGAAGGAATTCGGATTTGTTTCGGTGGCGGCAGGCGAGGGCTTGATGACTTTGTTCCGTGAGGATCTGGGTTGTGATCATGTGGTTTCCGGCGGTCAGACGATGAATCCTTCTACCGATGATATTCTTCGTGCAATTCACGCAACACCTGCAAAAACGGTATTTGTTCTTCC
>JAZLKY010000273.1:0-4511 GCA_045597885.1 Acutalibacteraceae bacterium
TAGCTGGTGGTCATATCTCCCAGGATGAACAAGGCATCCGGGTGCTGTGCCCTCACGCAGGAAAGCAGCCGATGAACAGGGACGGTATTGTCGGGCAGATGAAGGTCTGCCAATACCACCACCTTTGCCAGATGAAACGCCTCCGGTAAGTGGGAACATACGACCGGGATCGCCTCCGTATCAATATCGGCACGGTGCGGAAGCCATGCCGTAGACAGTCGGACAACCTGTTTCAGTTTTCTCGAAAAGACGATCTGAGACCCGCTCCTCTCTACATTTTTGTCGGTGACAGCACCTTCTCCGCTCTCACTGATACAGTGGTACACAACTGTAAAATGCGCTTATAGTATACCACACTTTTTTTATTAAAACAACCGTTTTCTCAGCAAAGTTTCCCACGCCATGATTTTGGAAAACTTTTTTTCTGAGGTTGACATACTAAATCACCTGTGGTAAAATAATAGAGTAAGTGTCCGGCAATGTTTATGATTTCGGATTGGCAATTACAAGAAAGGAAGCCATGATAGTTATGCATGAACTGAATTTACAGTTGGTCTTTTCCGCTCTGCTACAGAAGGTGAAACTAATCATTCTCTGCACCATCTTAGGCGGATTGTTATTGGGTGGATACACCCATTTTTTCACTGATCCCACCTACAAATCACAGGTTCAGATGTATGTCAGCAACTATACCGATCTGACTGCCACCACATCCAGTGTCACCGCCAGTGGACTGACGACCTCACAGGCGTTGGTCAACGAGTATATCGTTGTTGTCAAGAATGATATGGTCATCAGTGAGATATCCGACGCATTACGCAGTAAAGGATATGTCATGAGCAACAGGGCCATACGCAGTGCCGCCGCTCTCTCATCGGTGAATGAGACCGCCATGCTCAGCGTCGATGTCGAGACCACCGATCCGAAATTATCCAAAGCCATCTGTGATTCCTTCGCAGAGGTCGTTCCTTCCATGCTGCAGGATACGATGGAGATCGGCAGTGTCAAGGTGATGGCTCCCGCCCAATTAGGAATGCAGACCGGACCGAATATGGTCGGCAGAGTCATTCTCGGATTGATACTGGGCTTCGTCCTGTGCTGTGGCGTGATCCTGCTGATCTTCATGATGGATAATACCGTCCGGAACGAACGGGAGTTGAAGAAGCGGCTGGACATTCCTGTTTTGGGAGAGATCCCCACGATTATTGATGAGACACCCCCCAAGGAAAAGAAAAAGAACAGGAGGGAACACCATGGCTGACAAATCTTCTCGTAAGGCATACGGATACGGGCACGGTGCCAATTTCCGGGTGGCGGAAGCCTACCGTATGATCCGTACCAATCTCCTGTTTTCGTTGGCAAATGCCAAGAGTAATGTCGTTGTTATTTCCAGTGCCGAGCCCAGTGCCGGTAAGTCTACCTTGTGCTCCAATCTTTCCATCGTGATGGCGCAGACCGGCGCACGGGTATTGCTGATTGATGCGGATATGCGCCGTCCGTCTCAGCACCGCAACTTTCATGTGAGCAAATCGAACGGATTATCCCGTGTTTTGGGTGGACTTGTCTCGACGGATGAATGTATCGTCCGTCAGGTCGCCCCCAATCTGGATCTGCTGACAGCCGGTTCGATCCCGCCTAATCCCTCCGAGCTGCTCGGATCGGAGAGGATGCGCACGCTGATCGAGAAAGTGCAAAAGGAATATGACTACGTTTTCATCGACACTCCCCCACTGGGTGTCGTAGCCGATGCGTTGGTCATTATGCCGCTCACCGCCGGCATCGTGCTGGCATCCCGCCAACGGCAGACCACCTATGATGAAGTGATCGAAAGTACCGAAGCGATCAAAAACGCTAACGGGACATTTCTCGGTTTGGTGATCACCGATGTGCATATTGAGAAGGTAGGCTACGCCAGTTATTCCAAGAACCGTTATTACCGTGATTACAATTATCGGTACGATGCGGGCAAGAAGACGGATGATTGATTTTCACTCACACATTCTGCCGGGAATGGATGACGGCGCCCGCTCTGTAGCGGAATCCGTCAGGATGCTCCGGCAGAGTTCAGAACAGCACATTGGGACAGTTGTGGCAACTCCGCACTTCTATCGGCAGCAGGAATCTGTTGACAGTTTTTTAGAGCGGCGTGCCGCTGCTTTGCACCAACTGCTGGATGCGGTCAGCGATGAGCGCTGTCCCCGTATATTGTCGGGGGCGGAAGTGCGGGTGTTTCGTGGCTTGTCCCGTCTTGATCTCCGTCCCCTGTGCACCGAAGGGACCGATCTGCTCCTGCTGGAATTGCCGATGATGTTCATTCCGTCGTGGGTACTCGAAGAAGTGGAAGATATTATATACACCCAGGGTCTGCGCATCTTACTTGCCCATATAGAGCGCTATTTCGGGATGCTTTCAAAAGAACAGTTGGGTGAATTACTGCGCTTTCCGGATATAACCGTACAGATCAGTGGAGAGGCAATGCTTTCCTCCTTTTCCCGTTGTGAGATCCGTCAGCACATACCGTATCCAAAGGCGGTCGTCTTCGGATCGGACATGCACCGTCCCACCGGACGTGCTCAGAATCTGGGGCAGGTCGAGATTCGTCTGCGGCACTCGTTTACCGGGAGAAGATGGCTTTCCCTCGTCAAAGATACCGAACAAGAACTAATGAACAGACAGATTGATAAATAATTGAGCGAGCAACGATTTGGATTGCTTTTGGGAGGATGGACAATGCAAATACCACGGCGTGTTTTACGGCGCTATGCCCTGCTGGGCTTAGATATGGGTATCATGGCTATTGTGTATCTGCTTGCTTTTTTCACCTTTTGCCAGCAGAACAGCCTGAATGTCGGTCTGTGGTGGTTCCACTTGCCGATCATGCTGGGGTGTGTTGCTGTATTTTTGTTGCTTTTCCGTTGTAATGACAGCTTGTGGCGATATGCCGAGAGCCGTGAATACCTGTTGCAGTTCCTCGCTGTATTCTGCGGATTTTGGACATATTTTGCGCTGGATCGTATTGTCATCCCCGCCGATAAGCATTATTCATGTCGGTTTGCCATGCTGGTCATGCTCTTATCCCTGATCGGCATGTGGCTTTTTCGTTTTATGTGGCGATATGTCCGGACAAGTAGGACACGCCGGGAATACGCCAATCGGGAATCGGCTGTCGCCCTTGTGATCGTGGGAGCGGGCGATGCCGGAGTATCGTTGCTGGAAGATATTCATCGCAATCGTTCATTGGAATACCGGGTTTACGGTTTTTTTGATGACAGCCCGTCTAAACAAGGCTCTGTCATCCATGGTGTTCCCGTCCTGGGCAATATCAGTCAGTTGCCTGCCATGCTCAAAGGAACAGAAGTCAAGGAGATCATTGTCGCTATCCCCTCCATATCGGACGATGATCAGCGACGGATCATGGAAGTATGCAGTCAGCAGACCGGCATCCGGGTGCGTGTTCTGCCACGCTTGTCCGAATGGATCAACAGTTCTTCTGCCAGCACGTTCGGACGGGTGCGTGACGTCAAGGTGGAGGATCTTCTCGGTCGTGATACGGTTGTCTTCGACAACCCGGAGGTTTATAATTTTGTCAAGGACAAGGTGGTCATGGTCACCGGCGGCGGCGGATCAATCGGATCGGAGTTGTGTCGTCAGATCGCTGTTCATTCGCCGTTGCGCCTGATCATTGTGGACATTTACGAGAACAATGCATATGATATACAACAGGAGTTGCTCTACACCTATAAGGATCAGCTTGATCTTTGTGTGGAGATCGCTTCGGTCCGTGATGTGAAGAAGATGGACTATCTGTTCCGGAAATACCGTCCGGGCATCGTTTTCCATGCGGCGGCACACAAGCATGTCCCACTGATGGAGGATGTCCCGGAGGAAGCGATCAAGAACAATGTTTTCGGCACTTTCAACGTGGCGGAGATGGCGGGTAAGTACGGCGCAGAGAAGTTCATCCTCATCTCGACGGACAAGGCGGTCAACCCCACCAATGTCATGGGTGCCAGCAAACGGATGTGCGAGATGATCGTACAGAGCTTGCAGGAGGTCAACAGCACGACCTATGTGGCAGTTCGGTTCGGGAATGTGCTCGGTTCCAATGGGTCCGTGATTCCTCTTTTTAAGAAACAGATCGAGAAGGGCGGTCCTTTGACCATCACCGACCGGCGGATCATCCGGTATTTTATGACCGTTCCCGAAGCGGCACAATTAGTCATGCAGGCGGGTGCTATGGCTGACCAATCTCAAATATTCGTACTGGATATGGGGAAGCCGGTCAAGATACTGGCACTGGCAGAGAATCTGTTGCGCCTGTCCGGTTATGAACCGTATAAGGACATCGACATCATTGAGACCGGCTTGAGACCGGGCGAAAAACTGTACGAAGAACTGTTGATGGATAATGACCGGCTGAATGCCACCAAATATCATAAGATATTTATAGAACAGAAGGAATCCATCTCCCACCTTGTTATGCAGGATAACCTGCAAAAGTTGAGAGAGGT
>JAZLKY010000274.1:0-14958 GCA_045597885.1 Acutalibacteraceae bacterium
AAAACTGCACACCTTGGCACTGTATGCCGCCCCGTTTTTCAACGGAAATTCCACCGGACCGGCAGACGGAATGGAAAAAAGCTTTGCCGAGCCGCAAAAAATATTGCGCTTAGCCGGAGAGGAGACGCTGACGGCGGTGACCTTCCGCGGCTCCGATCGTTATCTGCCGGACGAATCCACCCCCGTGCCGTCGGATGCCGCCTGCGACCTGGTTTCCCGTTCCAAAAACTATGCCGCCAACCACCCACTGTATGTAGTGGCGATTGGTGCGATCACCAATGTGGCATCCGCTCTGCTGATGGATCCGACACTGAAAGAACGGATCGTGGTAGTATGGCTCGGCGGTCACGCCCGGCATATCGAGGACCGTCCGGCAGGTGAATTCAATATGACACAGGATATCGCCGCCGCCCGTGTAGTCATGGGGTGCGGCGTACCGTTTGTCCAACTGCCGTGTGTGGGTGTGGTGAGTGAGTTCACCGTTTCGCCCGCAGAGCTCAACTACTGGCTGCGAGGCAAAAATCCACTGGCTGACTATCTGGCAAAAAACACTATTGCCGCCGAAGAAAAGAATGCCGACTGCTATTCTTCTCCGTGGACACGGGTGATTTGGGATGTCACTGCCGTGGGCTGGCTACTCAACGACAGCGACCGGTTCATGCAGTCCCGCCTGCTCCCCGTCCGGCTTCCGGCTTATGACCGCTCGTATGAAACAGAGGCACAGCCTCACCGCATGACCTATGTCCGCCGCATCGACCGCAATGCTCTCATGGCAGACCTTTTCCGCAAGTTGACCGAATGATCTGCCGCAAATCATTCCGCCGGACAACCGATCTCATCCGATGAGCGATCCGGCAGGGGCGTTCCATCGGCAGGGAGATCCCCCTTTTTGTTTTTTCCGTGACGACGGATAAACGCCGCCAGCAGAGCACCGGCGGTGATACTGCACACGATATCGGTCAGCGGTGTCGCCCACACGATCCCTGTCACCGGGATCAGACGGTCGAGCAGGAACATCAGTGGAATATCCACCACCCCTTTTCGCATCAGCGCCAGCAACAGCGAACGCCCTCCCCGCCCGGTCGCCTGGAAAAAGGAAATGACCGTATACGCCAGTGAGGAGAACGGCGCACCCAAGCACAGGATCCGCAAAAAGCAACTGCCATAGTCCAGTGATGCGCCCGCCCGCCGAATGAACAGACCGATCAGCGAGGGACTGAATAATAAACAAGCCGTCATACACATCAGCGATACCGCCGCCGAGATCCCGCCGGAAACATACAACAGCTCTTTCATGCGCTGCCGGTTCCCGGCGGCGTAATTATATCCGATGATCGGCAGAACGCCCTGCGCCATCCCCCGGACAAAGCAGTGGGCGAGCATGTTGACCTTTTTGGCGACACCAATGCCAGCCTGCGCCGCCGTTCCGACAGAAAGCATCAGTTTATCCAATACGGCATAGGATATGTTTTCGCACAGTGTCATCAGACAGGCGGCGATCCCCACCCGGCAGACATCCGCCGGGATCGCATCCCCAAACATCCGACGGGACAGCCGTGCGGAAAGCGGCAGCTCTTTTCTTCTGCAGATAATAAAACCGATATCATAGCCCAGTGCCGCCGCATTTGCCACGGCAGTCGCCACCGCCGCACCAAGCGCCTCCTGACCGGGCGGCAGGATCACAAACATAAACAACGGATCAAGTGCTATATTCAGCACCCCGCCGAGGGCGACTCCGACACTGGCATGGATCGAATGACCGCAGGCACGGATCAGATGCGACAGCAGGGTGTTGACCGCCGTAGCGACACCGCCCAACACAACGGCAACAAGAAGATACGCCTTGGCGTTGTCATGCACCGACGGATCGCTCCCGCCGAGCAGATCAACAAATCCATCGCACTGCAAAAAAACCGCCGCACTGTAAATGACGGTGATCGCAACACATCCCCACAGCGCAAAGGCGGCGGTATGCTTGGCTTTTTCTCCCTCATTTTTGCCGAGCGAACGGGCGACCACACTGGCACCGCCCACCCCGAACAGATTGGATATCGCCGAAAGGAACATGAATGCCGGCATACAGACCGTCACCGCCGTGATCATACCGTCATCGCCGGTCATCCCGACAAAAAGAGTGTCCGCCATATTATAGATCACCAAAATGATCTGCCCCATCACCGACGGCAGAGCCAGCCGCATCACCGCCGTCAGTACGCTTTTCTTTTCAAACAGTTCCTGCTGATTCTTCATTTTCTTTTGACCTTTCGTTATTATACGAACATTTTATGTTGCATTTTTTATAAAGTCAAATTATAATATATATGTACCACATAAAATTTTCTTATGAAAGGCGAAAGCGACAATGCTCGACATCAAAGTGTATACCTTATTAAAAGTACAGGAATGCGGCAGTTTCAGCGCCGCCGCCCAGCAGCTGTCGATCACCCAACCGGCAGTTAGTCAGCACATCCGGGCACTGGAAGAAGAACTGGGCGTCAAGATATTCGAACGCAATCGGAGCAAGCTGATCGAGACAACAGAAGGGAAAAAGGTGCTGCTATATGCCCGGAAATTAGTGGGACTGAACAACCAGCTAGCGCAGGAGCTACGGGATGAACTGACTGCAAAAGAACATCTCACCGTCGGCGTTACCCACACGGCGGAAAGCAATCCCATCGCAGAGGCGCTGGCAAAATACTGCGCCGTCAACAATGGGATCAGCATAAAACTTCTTTCTGCCCCTATAAAGAATCTTTATAAAATGCTTGCCAGTTATGAGTTGGATTTGGCGATCGTCGAAGGCAGGAAGCCGGACGACCGGTTCCGGTTCCTCTTGCTCGACACCGATTATCTGGTGCTGGCGGTTTCTCCCGACCACCCACTCGCCGGCAGAGGGCTGATCACCCTCAATGAGCTGAAAAAAGAGCGGCTGATCCTGCGCCTGCCCAACTCCGCCACCCGCAATCTGTTCGTTGCCCATCTGGAGAGCAACAATGTCAGCATCAAAGAATTCAATGTCATCATGGAGCTGGACAATGTCGCCACCATCAAGGATCTGGTGCGGCGAAACTTTGGTGTTTCCATCCTGCCGAAAAGCGTGTGTCTGAATGAGATCAAAAAGAAAAAAATCGCCATCCTGCCGGTAGAAAACCTAAGCATGATCCGGGAGATGAACATCGCCTACCGTGCCGACTTTGCCCAGACCGAGCTGCTGCAGGAGATCGTCAAATCGTATAATGAGACCGTACGGTTGTATCAGTGACACCGGCAAGGGTACAAACCGATGCCGCCGCAAAAAAAAGAAATGGAGGCTAAGAATAAGACCATGCGCACGACCAACCGAAAAACAGTCATAAAAATAGCCGGTGCCTTTATTGCATGGGTGATCGGTTCCGGATTTGCGACCGGCCAGGAGGTACTACAGTTTTTTTCCAGCTACGGATATGACTGCTTTGGTATCATTATTATAAACCTGATCGGATTCATTGGGCTTGGGTATATGCTGATGCGTTCCGGGTTTGAAAACAAAGAAACAGTGCCGTTCAATCATTTCAGGTTTTTCTGCGGTTATCGGCTGGGAACTTTCTACACATGGCTGATTACGGCAACGCTTTTGCTTTTGATCCCGGTGCTTGTTGCCGGTGGCGGAGCAACAAAGAAAGAATACAACGGAAACAACACGAAACAAGGCCCAGCGACTAATCAAGACGTTGTTCTGACCGCTTATTTGATCGGCTTTGAGAGAATGATAAAAATCATTTCTTCTTTAGGCCCTGTCATTATTGCGTTTTCTCTGGTCGTCGGCATCGTAACGGTACTTACGGATTTTGGCAAATGGGCAGAGATCCCTTCCTACAAAGCGGCTCTCACGCCCTACCGGGCGGCTCCTCATTGGGTTCTCAGTGGTCTGTTATACCTCGGACTGAATTTCTTTCCGGGCAGCACCTACTTCACAGAATTGGGCAGTTCTGCTTCTTCCGAAAAAGAATTGAAATATGGAGCACTCTTGGGCGGCACGGTTCTGCTGCTGTCCATCACCGTGATGGGTACGGCTATCATGCTGAACGGAGATGCCACAGCAGGTCTGGACATCCCTGTTCTATACCTTGCCCGAAGGATATCCTATGCTTTCGGTGCGGTGTTTTCTGTTATGCTGATCCTTGGCATTTTCTCTTCCTGCTCCGTCATGATGTGGTCTGTGTGCAGTCGCTTTTCTTTTAAGAAGAAAGTATGGAACACAGCCGGTGCCGTCGGTGTAGCCATTTTTTCTTACCTGATCAGCCTTCTTTCCTTTGGCAAACTGATTGGTACGGTTTATCCCCTGATCGGATATGTTGGGCTGTTGTTTGTTGCAAGTGTGCTGTATAAAGGAATAACTGAAAACAAAACATAAAGAGGAAAGGGTCTGTTAAAAAACGATGGTTTTTTAACAGACCCTTGGTTTCGTACATATATTCGCACAACAAAAATCGCCCGATATCAGCGCCCTCATGTGATCTTCTTTCGTTCAGACATCAAGGGCGCAGAGATCTTCGGGAGTTTCCCGTCTGACCGCCGTATAATCCTTTCCGTCATTCAGCATAACGATGGGCGGGCGGGGTATACGGTTATAATTGGATGCCATCGAATAATGATAAGCCCCCGTTGTCAGACAGGCGATCAGGCTTCCTCTGCCGACCGTGGAGGGCAGAGGAACATTCTCCTGAAGAATATCCCCGCTCTCACAGCACCTTCCGACAACGGAACAATGCATACCCCGTTCTGCGTTCATATCGTCTGCGGCAAACAATGTATACGGAGCTTTATACATTGCATAACGGGCGTTATCTGTCATGCCGCCATCTACGGAAACATAGGTCTTATATCCGGGGATGCGTTTGACCGTTCCCGCAGTATACAAGGTCAGTCCCGCATCCGCAACAATACTCCTGCCGGGTTCAAAGCAGATGACCGGCAGATCAAAACCGAGCATCTTCGCCTTGTCTTTCATGGCGGTCGCTACAGAATATATATTCTCTGCGATGTCGATTTCCGGCTGTTCTTTCACATACCGCACACCGTACCCGCCGCCGAGATCGAGCTGTTCCGGAAAATATCCCGTCTCTCTTGCTGTTTTTGCAATAAAATCCAACATGACATCTGCCGTTTTCAGATAAACCGTAGAGTCGAACACCTGCGATCCAACATGACAGTGAAATCCCGTCAACAGTATATTTTCAAGTGTCAGTGCGACCTTCGTGAGTGCTGAAGCCTGTCCGGTCTCGATCGCCGCACCGAATTTTGAATCTACATTGCCGGTCGTGACGGCGGCATAGGTATGCGGATCAATACCGGGCGTAAGCCGCAACAGCACCCTCTGCCGGAAGCCACGCCGTCCCGCTTCTGCGTTTACAGCAAGCAATTCCTCTTCGTTGTCTGCGACAAAATATCCCACACCCGCATCCATCGCACAGGCAATATCGGCGTCCGTCTTGTTGTTGGAATGAAAATACGCCTCCTCCATAGGAAAGCCGGCACGGACAGCCGTGAAGATCTCACCGCAGGAAACAACATCAACCCCCATGCCCTCCTCCTTCATGATCTCATAGATCCGCTTAAAGGAAGCGGCTTTGGACGCATACAGCACCTTGCAGTTGCCGCCAAATGCCTTCTCCGCCGTACGCAGATACGTGCGGCAGTTTTTTCTGATCCGCTCTTCATCCATAAGGTAGAGCGGCGTACCGTATTTCTTCGCCATCGCAGTGGTATCAACACCGGCAAAAAGCAACCGCCCTTCGGGAGAGACCGAAAGATTTTCACATATCATTTCTTTATTATCAACCGATCCTGTCATTCTTTCTTTTCCTTCTCAAAGCAGTTTCGCACGCAACTCCTGCGGAGAAAGCGGCGAAAGATCTGCGGGTGCAATATCAAAGACCGTTTTGCAGCCCGTCTGTCCTCTGTCGTTCATACGGCAAACCGCTCTCGCAAAAGCGATAAGTGCCGAGGCGGTAAACTCCGGGTTTGAATCCAGCTTCAAACGGTATTCGATCAAGTGACTGTGCTCCTTGTCAAGTCCCGTTTTCCCCGTCCGGATGACAAAACCGCCGTGCGGGATACCGTTGTGATCACGCCTGAGCTCTTCTTCACTGATAAAATGCACCGTGGTATCATAGTCTGCAAAATAATGCGGCATTTCTTTTATCGTCTTTTCGATCCGGGTAAGATCAGCGCCCTCTTCGGCAACAACGTAGCACTCCCGTGTGTGCTTTTCCCTGGTCGTCAGCACAGGGGCTTCTCCCGACCGCACTCTTTCCAGCGCCTGCGGAACAGGCACGGTATACTGCCGGGCATCCTTCACCCCCTCAATTCTGCGGATGGCATCGGAATGTCCCTGGCTGACACCGTACCCCCAAAAGGTATAGTCATTGCCGTCGGGGAGAACGGCGGCGGCGTAGAGCCGGTTGAGAGAGAACATACCGGGATCCCAGCCGGCGGATATCAGCGCTGTATGTCCACCGCTCTGTGCCGACCGATCGACCGCAGCGAAATGCTCCGGTATCCGGGCGTGCGTATCAAAGCTGTCCACCACATTGAAATGTTCAGCAAGCAGCGGCGTGAGCACCGGCAGATCCGTTGCAGATCCGCCGCAGATGATCACCACGTCGATCTCTTTTTTGTATTTCAGAATATCCTCAGCAGGAAAAACCGCCGCCCCCGTAAGAGAATGCACCTCTGCAGGGCTTCTGCGGGTGAAAATACCGAAAAGCTCCGTATCCGGGTTCTGCTGCACGGCGCACTCCGCACCCCGTCCGAGGTTGCCGTATCCGTAAATCGCTATTTTCATATGCATTCCCCCGAACCGTTTGTTTCCAGCATCGACTGCATATCATACATTCCCGGCATCTTTCCGATGATAAACTCCACAGCCGCCAGTGCACCTTCAGCAAACAGCGCACGGGAGTGCGCCTCATGTTTTAAGGTGATCGTCTGATTCGAAGTGCCGACAATGACCTCATGCACACCGACGATGTTCCCCATGCGGACTGCATGGATACCGATCTCCTCCGGGGAACGTTTCCCGTGACCACTGCGACCACAGACATTAAAGGCGTGTTCCCTGACCTCGGTCAGAGCAGAGGCGATGGCAAGCGCCGTACCGCTCGGTGCGTCGATCTTTCGATCGTGGTGCTTTTCAATGATCTCTATTTCCGCTTCGGGGAAGACAGCCGCCGTCTTTTTTGCAAGTTCAATGAGCAACGCCACACCGACAGAATAATTTGCGGCGAAAAAGACCGGAACCGTTTCCGAAGCCTTTCGGATATACGCCATCTCCTCTTCTGTCTGTCCCGTCGTCGCAATAACTACGGGAAGTGAGTGCAATACGGCAAAATCGGTCAGATCCTTCGTCAAGGAGTGGTGGGAGAAATCCAGCACGCAGTCCACCTCGGCGCTTGCATCGGCAAAAGAACGTGCGCAGGGTATCGTTTCACTCCCGTCCGCAAACGGATCAACCCCCGCAACCGTCTCTATCCCACGCAAGCCTGCATCCGTCAGCGCCGTGACTTCTTTACCCATGTGACCGCACAATCCGCTTAGTAATATCTTCATCTTTCTTCGCCCGTTTCCGTTTATTTAATAAGATTCTGTTCCCGCATGAGCGCAAGGAGATCTTCCTCGTGCTCTTTTTCCATCGGTGTCAGTGGCAGACGCAGGTAGTTCTCACAATAGCCCATCGCCGCACACGCCGCCTTCACCGGAATGGGATTGACTTCACAGAACAGTGCGTTGATCAGAGGCAACAACTCCAGCTGCATCCGACACGCACCGGCAGTATCGCCAGAAAAATACTTTTTGCACATTTGTGCAGTGGCGGCGGGCATGATATTTGAAAGCACGGAAATAACGCCTTTGCCACCCAGTGAAAGTATGGGGACGATCTGATCGTCGTTACCTGAATAAATATCAATCTTGTCTTTGCACAGGGCGGCAACCTTGGCTACTTGTGAAATGTTGCCGGAGGCCTCCTTGATCGCAACGATGTTCGGATGCTCCGCAAGTGCCGCCACCGTCTCCGGAAGGATATTACAGCCGGTCCTGCTCGGCACATTGTATAAAATACAGGGCTTGGTCGAAGCATCCGCAATGGCGGTGAAAGAGGTGATCAGTCCTTTTTGCGTTGCTTTGTTATAATAAGGTGTCACAAGCAGCATGGCATCTGCGCCCGCTTCGCAAGCATATTTTGTCAGTTCGATGGCATAATGCACATCGTTTGAGCCGGTGCCGGCAATGACCGGGACTCTGCCTGCAACCTGTTTCACACAGAAGCTGATGGCTTCCTTATGCTCTTTGTCCGACAAAGTCGAACCCTCTCCGGTCGTGCCGACAGCAACGATGGCATCCACGCCCTCGGCGATTTGCCATTCGATCAATTCAGCAAACCTCGCATAGTCCACACCGTCCTTGGTCAACGGCGTGATGATCGCTGTTGCCACTCCTGTAAACACTGTTTTTTTCATGCTTATTGCTCCCTTCTATGAATGTAAAAGCAAAGACAACCGCAGAAATACGGCTGTCTCTCAAAAAATACAATGATTCTTCGGGATAGCTCTCCGCATCTCTGCGACAACGGTACGGATATTCTCCGCAACGCCAGCTGGAATACGCACCACCGTACCCGCTTCGGCGTCCTCACCTTTCACGCACGGCTTTGGCAGTCGGTCTATGTACGTTACTCTTCTCGGACGCACCTCTATCTCCGTTTAGAATAGCACATGCCCGGCTGTTTGTCAAGCCTTGCACGGCTTTTATTGTATTTTATTATGCACGAAAACATCAAAATATAATACCGAACAGCCATCTTACCGACTATCAACCCAAAAGCGAGACGGCTGTTGCCTATGCCGATGCCGCACAAAAGAAAAAGCCGAACCTATTTACGTAGGTTTTCGGCTTTTCCTATTTGGCGTCGCTAAGAGGATTTGAACCTCCGGCCTACCGCTTAGGAGGCGGTCGCTCTATCCAACTGAGCTATAGCGACATATTCATTTTTTGAACTCAAAACCAATCGCTTTTTTGGAAAGGCGAGCGTCAATGTGTGCACTTAGGAAGCGAATCCTCTATCCACCTGAGCTACGGAGACATGTCGCTCTGCCGCCTTGGCGGCGGCAGACGTTTCACGTGAAACAGTTATTTGCAAAAGGCTTCGACATATCGCTCGATCGCCTCGCTGACGGTACGCACCGCCTCTGCACGGTTGCTGACCTCCCGCACGGCGGTCTCCTTATTCTCAAGATTTTTATAAACAGAGAAAAAGTGCTGCATTTCTTCAAAAATGTGCGCCGGCAACTGATCAATGTCGGTATATTGGTTATAGTTCGGATCATTAAAGGGAATAGCAATGATCTTTTCGTCATTACGTCCGTTGTCGATCATAGAGATCATCCCGATGGGATATGCCCGGACCAGCGTCAACGGCTCCAACGGCTCAGCGCACAAAAGCAACACATCCAACGGGTCCCCGTCATCGCCATAGGTGCGGGGAATAAAGCCGTAGTTGGCAGGATAATGTGTAGAGGTGTACAGCACCCGGTCTAAAATGATCAAACCGGTCTCCTTGTCCAATTCATATTTTTTTCGACTGCCTTTCGGGATCTCTATCACGCACAAAAAATCTTCGGGGGAGATCCGTTTAGGAGACACGTCATGCCAAACATTGCCCACGGTTGCACACACCTTTTCATTTTTCTTTATTATACAGGCAATTTCGTAAAAAATCAAGGTGGAATTTTTATTTATTATACCTGATTTGCGTAATTATCATTGCTTTTTTTTTAAAAATATGCTATGCTTATACTGGTTTCAGCTTTTGAAGAAGGATTGACTGTATGAAGAAGAGAAGGATTCGCATCTGTATCGTTAAACGTCTGATTTATCTTGGAATATTAGCTGTTCTCCTTGTCACGGGGCTTGTATTTACCTTTTGTTTTAAAAACGAGATAAGTATTGCCGGCATATTGATCACCCTCACCTCTTTGATCGGCGTCGGTATCAATTCGGCAGAGCTCATTGTTATTCTTGTCCGCTCTCCGAAGAAGGGCAAGCGCAATGCACCGGAGATTCCGGCTCCCGACGGCGTCACACCCTATCTGCGCATTACCGGCCCCGCCTTCCGGGGCAAGACATTACTGGAAGCGACGGTGGAATCATATCATATCGCTTATCGCCGTACGGGACGAACCAACGAGCTGGTCGTGAACGGGAGGGTGTATGATGAATGGAAAGGGCTCATCGAGACGGAGCATGAATTGCACGCCGCCATTGACGGAAACGCCGTTGCCGCCGGTCTTGACCGGGATTCTTTCGCATATATCGAATTCAACGAAGAACGGATCGCCCAAACCTTGCGATCGGTATAATATCAGGAGGAAACATGATCAAAAAAGCAACAGCCTTGTGGCTATCGGCAATCATTTGTCTTCTTACTGTCGGCTGCAGTAAGAAACCGGCAGAATCACTGCCGACATCGTCAATACCCGTCCCGACAACGACCACTGCCACCACCCCTCTTGTCCCCCGTCTGGGACTGAACCCCCTTACAGGGGAGCATGACATGGAAACGGGAAACAACCGCCCGGTGGGATATGTTGTCACTGACGAATCGTCTTCGCTGGTACAGATCAGTTTGGAAAAAGCCGATCTGTTCTTTGAATCCGAAACCGAAGCCGGCATTCCCCGTATTCTGGCTGTTTTTTCGAGTGTTGACAGGATCCCGGACGAGATCGGCCCGATCCGCAGTGCCCGTCCGCACTTCGTCAAGATCGCCAAGGCGCTGGACTGCATCTACGGTCATGTAGGCGGTTCTACCACCGGATTGGAAACTATCCGGTCGCTCGGAGTGGATGACATTTCGGGAGCCGAGGTGACCACCAGCGTCCTTGCCGCCAGTCAAAACCTCTCCTGGAATCGCAAGACCTTTACCGCACAAAAGGGTAAGAATATTATATCCACCCGCCGATACCGGCTGACCACCTCCACCGCCTCCCCGTATCAGTTCGGGGAAAAGGACGGCGATATCCCGGCGACGACCGTCACCGTCGGCATTTCCGAAAACTGCAAGACACAGTTTACTTACAGCGACGGCGTCTATACCAAATCCCGGCCGTATAATACTGCCGCCACCCATACCACCTATACCGGTGGGCCGATCACTGTCAGCAATGTGATCGTCATGTTTGACAACCGCACCTTCGACGAGGTCTACACCAATAATCGGGGCAGTTCTACCAATCGGTGGAATTTTGATCTGAACAGCGGATCGGGAACGCTGTATTCCGGCGGCAAAGGACGGAGCGTTTGCTGGCGCCGCACCAATCAACAGCTGTCCTTCTTCGAGAGTGACGGCACCACTCCGTTGACGGTCGCCACCGGAAAGACGTTTATTTTCCTTGTCAGCAACACCCTGCAAAGCCGGACAACTGCACAATGAAGTAGAGTAGCACTTGATCGGGGCTGTAAAAAGCGAAAGTTTTTTACAGCCCCGATTTTTTACTTGACAAACCAATTTTTTCATGTATAATGTTCATGTTAGGCGAATGACAAAGCAAAACTGAACGGTTTTTCGTGTTTTTGCCATCATTCTCGCAATATTCGTTCATTATCCGAAAGGACGGAGTCAAAAATGTATTTTTCCAAAAAGCAATTTGATGTCTTGTCCGCCCTGGCGATGGCGGAGAAAAAAATGAGCCAGCGTCAGTTGGAAAATCAGTGCGGTCAATCGCTCGGAACGGTCAATAAGATCCTGAAAGAGTTTTCGGAAGAGGGTTTGATCGACAACGGCATCATTACGGCAAAGGGAATTGATGCGCTGGAGCCGTACCGTGCCAAACGGGCGATATTTATTGCCGCCGGCTTCGGCTCACGCCTGGTGCCGGTCACGCTGAACACACCGAAGCCCTTGGTGCGTGTCAACGGTGTACGTATTATTGACACACTCATTGATGCCTGCCTCAAAGCCGGCATTACTGATATTTACATTGTCCGTGGCTATTTAGCAGAGCAGTTTGATCAGTTGCTGTACAAATATCCCATGATCAAATTCCTGGAAAACACCTCCTATAACGAGGCAAACAACATCTCCTCCGCCATGGCTGCCCGCTATCTGATGCAGAATGCCTATGTTTTTGAGGCAGACCTGCTGATATCCAACCCTGCCATCATTACCAAGTATCATTACCACTCTGATGTTCTCGGCATTTGGAAAGAGCGTACTGACGACTGGTGTCTGACGGTCGATAAAGACGGCAATGTTGAGGAGGAAAAGGTTGGCGGACTCAACTGCTATCAGATGGTCGGCATTTACTACTGGAACGCCGCCGACGGTGCCAAGCTGTCCGAGCATATCAAAGAAGCATTTTTGGCGCCGGGCGGCAAGGAGCGATACTGGGAAACCGTCCCCAACCAAGTATACAGAGGACAGTATAAAATACAGGTGCGTCCCTGTCTGGATAACGACATCGTCGAAATTGATACCTTTAAGGAATTGCAGTCCATAGACAAAACCTATGCCGTACAGTAAGAAGGAGGCTTCAGCACTATGAATAACGAAAACTCTCAGCCCGGATTGCAAAAGCAATTAAATCCCACGCATGTTTGGGCGATCGCTTTCGGCTGTATCATCGGATGGGGTTCTTTTATCAACCCCGGCAAGAAATTCCTTCCCAACTCCGGTGTGGCTGGCACTGCTATCGCCATGGTGCTGGGCGCGCTGGTCATGGTGATCATCGCCTGCAGTTACGCCTACATGGTTCCCAAACATCCGAAAGCCGGCGGAGAATTCACCTTTACCAAGATGTGCTTCGGCAAAAACATGGCTTACCTCTGCGGCTGGTTCCTTGTGGCGGCATATCTGACCAACGTCCCCATGAACTCTACCGCCATCGGATTGATCGTTGACGGATTGGACGGTTCTGCGGATATATTAAAATTCGGTTTCCATTACAGCATCGCCGGCTTTGAGGTATGGTTAGGCGAGATCCTGTTGGCAATGGGCATCCTTATCCTATTCGGCGCCTTAAACATCCTTGGCGTAAAAAAGGCGGGGTTCATACAGACGGTTTTAGCATCGCTGCTGGCAATTTGTGCTGTCACCCTCTGCCTGGCAGGGCTGTTTTCCGCCAAAGCCAAAGGGATCAACATGACACCCCTTTGGGGCTTTGATAAGTCAGCCGCCATTGCTGCCAATGCTACCGCCGCCGACATCGAAAAATTTGCTCATACCGGGACGGGCGGCATTGCCTCGGCGATTCTCGCCACCTTTGCCATTGCTCCGTGGGCATTTGTTGGCTTTGATACCATTCCCCAAGCCGCCGAAGAATTCAAATTTTCCTACAAAAAAGTCATGGTGATCATGGTGATCGCCATCGCATTCGGCTGTTTTGTCTATACCTCCAACAACACCGTTGCCGCCGCCGCACTTGCCAACTGGCCGGAACAGGTAATGGCAGGAAAATGGGTACTGCTGATCGCCGCCGAGGAACTGCTCGGCACATTCGGCAAAGTACTGATCGGCGTCGGTGTCTCCTGTGCGGTGCTGTCGGGCATTATGGGATTCTATCTGGCATCCAGCCGGCTGATGTATTCCATGAGCCGAGACCACTTTCTCCCCGCCTGGTTCGGAAAGATCGACAAAGATCACAACACACCGAGAAATGCCATCCTCTTCTGCATCCTCGTTTCCCTTTCCGGTCCAATCCTTGGACGGGAAGCGCTGGGTTGGTTTGTCGATATGTCTGCCATCGGTGCCTCCATCGGGTATTTCTTCACCTGTGCTTCCACACTGGTCACACTGAAAAGAGACAAAGACGGTTCGACCGGACTAAAGATCCTGGCAATCATCGGAGTCATCTTCTCCGCGGCCTTTATGGTTTTACAACTGATACCCATTCCCGGTCTGTCGGGTGTCCACTTCGGAAAAGAATCCTATTTGATGCTGATCATATGGATCGTGATCGGGGCGGCATTCTTCCTGAAACAGCGCAAGCGGTTTCTGTCTGCATGATTTTGATCAACCGTTCACTGTTTGATCTCGATTTTGGGAATCCGCACAACATATTCGATGTAGTTTTCTTCATCTACCCGCTTTGATTCCGCCGGGATACCACCCCGACGCATAATGTCCAGCGCATGGTTAACGGTATTAAAAAACACACGGACATCCCGGATCAACGGCTTTGTGTTTCTTTTGGCGACCTGCCCAGATAGGACGGTATCTATCAGCCGCTCTGTCTGGGCTACTGTTAATTTATCCTTTACGATCTTCCCCAATACATATTCCTGTTGGCTTCGTCTGTCCAACCGAAGCAGCGCCCGTGCATGGCGCTCCCCCGCACCGGCATCGACCAACCGCATCCGCATCTCTTCCGGCAGGCGAAGCAGCCGCAGCTTGTTGGCTACAGCCGATTGGGAGTACCCCAACTGCTGTGCCGCTTCACACTGCGTCAGTTCATAACTGTCCATCAGTTGGCGGATCCCTTCCGCCACCTCAAAGCAATTCATATCCTCTCGTTGCAGATTCTCCACCAAAGTCAGAACATGCTTCTGCCGTTCACTCCCCTGCACCTCAACGCAGGGCACGGTTGCCAATCCGGCGATCCTGGCGGCACGCAGTCGGCGTTCTCCGGCGATCAGTATCGGTGTTCCTGTCTCCATCGACACCGTCAATGGCTGTAGTATGCCGTTTTCGCTGATACTCTGCGCCAGTTCCACCAATCCTTCCAACGGGAAATCCCGTCTTGGCTGATTGGGATTGGGCAGAATGTCACCCGTCGGAATCAGCCAAACCTTGCCCCGGCTTTCATAGCCGGGTTTTTGCTTCTTTTTCTGTAACACCGATATTCCTCCTTTAAAAAAATTCCCGACACTGTTTCACGTGGAACAATGTCGGGTTTTTATAGCCGAAGAGAGTCGAACGAAGGCGGG
>JAZLKY010000275.1:0-26621 GCA_045597885.1 Acutalibacteraceae bacterium
ACCTCCCGAATAGCCGAAGGGAGCCGAACTTGGTTCGGCTCCCTTCTGCTATTCGGTCATTATTTGATATCGTAGGCGCCGTCCATGATGACGGTTTCACCGACGATCTGATTTGCTTCTTCCGACAGCAGGTACATGGCAAGCCCGGCGATTTCCTCTACCGTACCGAACCGCCCGGTCGGGATATGGTCGTTGTGCATGGAGTCCCCCTTGTGCCAGTTGTTCATTTCTGTGGCGATGGGACCGGGGGCAATGCCGTTGATGACGATCCCATAAGGGGCGAACTGCCGTCCCCAGCCCCGTGTCAGACCGACAACACCGCCCTTGGAAGTCGCATACGGACCGTAATACGGTTCCGTTGCTGCTACACTGGCGATATTGAGGATATTTCCCGGAATTTTATTTTCATAAAAATAGCGGACGGCGGTCTGCATGAAGAAATAGGCGGCTTTCAGATTGGTGTGCATGATCGCATCCCATTCCTCTATAACCGTATTGCCCCGGCAATGGATATGATCAAAAGCCGATTATCCGACCAGGCGCTGACGGTCACTGCACTGGCAGAGGGTTGCGGGATCAGTGTCGCTACCCTTAACCGCCTGTTCCATCAACTGTACGGGATGCCGGTATCCCGCTATCTGATGAGTCGCCGTATGGAAATGGCGAAGGCTCTGCTTTTTTCGGCTATTGTCAGCCGATGTATTGACAGATGGGCATTATGCTCCGACCGGATCTTTTTTCTTTTTCTTTCTCAGATGGGTGGTGGTGATGATACTGCCGCCTGCCGCCCCGATGATAAGAGCGACCGCCGCAATGATCGCCGCAACGCCGCCGGAGATCGCGCTTCCCGCATAGGAAGCGGATGTTTCCCGTTCGAAGAGGATATAAGTTCCGCCGTATTTGTCCTCCTTGCCGGTGTAGAGCGGATCAAGCAGATTGATGGCGGCGGTTTCGTTGAACAGGTGAGCAAAGGATGCATTCTCACCAAAGTTTTTGCTCCCTGTCTTTATCAGCAGATCGCCGGCACAGATGGGACTGCCGGCATCAGTGTCTTTTGTCGTATACAGCACAAGCCAACCGGTCTTGGCATCCGCCTCGTGGTTGTTCACATCCGCCGCATCGCCGTCAAGTGTTTTGACTGTCTGATAGTAGACATAATCCTCGCCGTAGGGTGTCATGGCTGTTGACATGATGTGGTGGGGTATGTTTTCCTCAACAGGCTTTTCCTGTGTAAAATAATCCACCAGTGTGTAGATGTCATAGGCAAGGGCGACAACAAGAAGCACAAATGAGGCGACCTTGATCACGGATGAGAATTTGACCGTTCGCTGTACACTGTTATAATTCTCGGTCGCTCTGTTGAGGCGGTAACGGTACTGCGGGAACATCTCATCCAGCCCCGCCTCGTTGACCTCACGGGCGAATGCCGGACTGCCGCCATCCCAACGGTTGAGATATTTTTCGTATTCTTCCTCGTACTTCTGTACGGCGGCGTTAAGTTTCTCGGTTACTTTGGGGAGCTTTTTGAGTGCATTTTTCTTCAGTACCGTCGCAGTGACACCCGTCGCCGCCAGTCCGCAGGTCGATGCCCAGCAGATAATCGTCCGCTTGCTCCAGTAGGACAGATCGCCGCCGACGATCCCGCCTAATTTTTCAAGCCAACTGTCATCGGAGAGGGATTCGTGATTGACGGCACTGCTGGTGAAGGCGACACCGTCATCGAAAACGGTCCTGTCCACACCGTCGAATATGGAAACGGGTTCCAGTGCTTCGGTGAATTCTTCATATTCTGCGATAGCATCGGATGTGCCTTCCTCGGCATCTTCTTCGGCGGAGAAAGCACTTTGCAGGATCTCTTTGATGCCGATGAAATCCACCTGCTTTTTCTGACCGTCGCTCATGCAGTAGACGAGCGGATACAGATCGGTCTTGTCGATCTGTGACGACGGTTGTTTAAAGAAGGAGAGTAGGGTGCCGGTGCCGTACTTTGAGCTTGCCAGCAGGGTGTAAAATCCAAAATCCGTCGTGTTGTCAAGTGCTTCCGGAATCTCAGCCAGTTCGTCTGCCTGTGCGACAAGTTCCTTTTGCTCATCGCTCAAGCCATCGGTGTCGCTCCCGTCGCTTTCGGTGGGATCAAATGCATCGTCTTTCACTTCAAGTTGACCGTTCTTGTCCTCTGCTACTACGTCCTTTTCAACATTCAAAAGATAGTTGTAGAAGAAATCCCAATCTTTGTAGAGCGTGTCGGCTACCGTGCCGTACCGGCTCGCCAGATCCTCTTCAAATGCCGCATGGGTGGGGAAGCTTTTTTCGTACTGATCCAGCACATTGGGGCCGACATTTGACAGGCGGTCTACCAGTGTGGTGTCATCGGGATCACCTGCAAAAGAGAGCGCCCGGATCATCGACATCACGATATCATCATTTGCCTGCATCAGTGTGTCGGTCAGTGCACGGATCGCTTCGGGTGAAGAATCAAAATCGAGAAAGTAATCACCCATCAGTTTTTCGCTGTCATCGTCCTTGAACAGATTGAGTGCCTGATAGGCGAGGAGAGCGTTTTTGGTTTCGTTATTATAGCCGTTCTGGAATTCTTCGATGAATGAACCGATATCCTCGACCACGGCTTCAATATTCTCTTCATAGTCCTTCATGATCTGCTGATAGTCAGAATAACTGAATTTGCCGAGCATATTCATGGCGGCGATATCCGTGATCGCTTCTTTCCTGTTTTCGGTTTCTTTATAACCAAGATATACACCGGTATCCAGTGTCAGGTTAAGATTGCCGACGACCATCTTGTATCCGGCGGACGCCAGCTTGCTTTTCGCATCTGCCGGAGTGGCTGCGGCAACAGTGACGATCTCACTGACATACTTTTTGCCATCCGTTGCGGCAAATGCCTGCAACGGCAGTGTTGTGACTGCCATGATCAGCGCAAGCGCCAGGGAGAAAGCTTTGACAAAGTGTTTCATTTTCATGACCTCCGTTTATAAGTTTATAAATTGTTCAATCAAATCCGTAATGGTATAGCATCCTGCCATCGCCGTACCGGGCATTTTCGATCGCCGTATCCGTGTTCTGCCCGGAAAATACACCGCCGTACTGGTCATATGCCGGCTTGCTCCTGTCGACAGTGCCTCCTTTACACAGCAAAGCCGCCTGCGGTGTGTGGCAGGTGATCACCGCATCACTGTCGTAATAGGCAGAAGAAACATAATCGGTGTCGGTGTTGATGCGGTATCCGTTCAGCAAAATATTCTCCACGGTAAAGGCAAGCCGTTCACCGCCGTCCATATTCAGATGGACCTTGACACTGTCAACGATGCCCGGCACCCATACCGAGAAGTGTGTCATATATTCGTTGTCATTCGGGCGAACGAAGGCGGCTTTCAGCACATCAGCATTCAGATTCTGCTTTTTGTTTTTGTTCCACGACAGATCAAAACGGTAGGTCGAAGAATTACCGTAGCCGTTGTTGGCTTTGTATCCGAAATCGAACCAAAGCTGATA
This sequence comes from Acutalibacteraceae bacterium, assembly GCA_045597885.1. Taxonomy (GTDB): domain Bacteria; phylum Bacillota; class Clostridia; order Oscillospirales; family Acutalibacteraceae; genus UBA5905. The sequence goes on from JAZLKY010000275.1 coordinate 3,514, forward strand.
GACGGCATCGTTATCCATATCATTTGAGTTGCACGGATTATACAGATAGATGTCGATATCGTAACGGTACATTCCGCTTGCCGCTTCGTTTCCGGTGCTTTGATCGGCTGTTCCGTCGGCGGCATTGGCTGCAAATGTCGTCAGCAACATAGCGAGCAGTAATACTATCGCTGTGACAGATGATTTGATCCGGCTCATTTTAACACCAGCTTTCCGTATTTCATCGTGTTCCATGTCACGCCGCTCACGATCCCCGCACCGTCTTTGACACTGTTGTCGAATCGGTGAGCGAACAGATAGATCCGTGTATCTTTGTCGTGCCCCTCTTCGCTGGCAAAGACACCGTCGTTGAAATCACACCGTCTGCCCGAAGTTGTCATGACATTTTCCCATACGAGCTTATCTGAATTTTCCGGAACGAGGTCTTTTTCTCCCGCCGCCAGATTCATGACGGGTCGATTGGCGGTCCCGGTGGTATAATACAGATATATTCTTAATCCGTTCGTTCCTTCATTGAATGAAATGGCCTTTGTTCGGTCGCCACTGTATAGGTAGCGGTCACACGCCCGCTTGTATGTTACGCCGTCTATGTCGATGCTTGGTGCGCCGTCGTGCCCCACGGTGCAGAGCAAATCTCTGACGGCATATTTGGCAGTGCCGTTTTTGTCGGTATATCTGTCATAGCCTACAAAAACGTATTTGCCGTTGGCACCTTTGTTCATATCGAGATTAATGAAAGCATTACACCCCATATTCAGCAGGTCGATCATCGCTTCATCACGGGTGTTGCCGCTGCCGATGTACAGATCACTGATGTAGGTTTTGGCGGTTTCATACTTCGAATGAATATAGTTTGTTTCGCCGGTATATCCTTTCAGTTCACCGGTTTTCCCTTCTCTGACGACCTCACCGTTATAGATCCTTTGCTGAACATCCTTTTCGGTCGCCGTCAGGGCGGAGGCGCAGTCCTTGACGAGAGGGACGGCACTGAAGTCGATCGAGGTGATCGGTTCATTGGGGGCACATCCGACACTTGTGGAATAGTAGAGATAGTAGTCGCCGTTTTTATCATGGATCGGTTCGCTGCCGGCACGGGTGTACTCTGTCCCGCTCACGGTGATCGTCAGCGTTGCGTCACTTTTGTTCTGCGGTTTAAATTTGATAATGGAACAGATGGCATCCAAAGCGTTGTCCGTCCGTGTCACGCCGATGTATGCCGCTTCTTTCGGCTTGTTGTCAAATGCACTCTGCACCGAGTCGCTGTATCCGACCGCCAGATTTTTAAGTATGACCTCATCGGCGGCACTCTGTATGGCATTGACGATGCATATATCGTCTTTCATATTGTTGTACCGCTCGGTCATTTCTTCTTTTTGGTCATCGTCCAGCTTCAGAAAACTCTTTTCTTTTCCGACTGTGGCATCAAAGCTCCATGAATAGACCGACAGAGCGGAAATATACTTTTTTTCGTGCGGCTTTTCGTCCTTGACGAACAGATACTGCGGCTTCTTTGCGCTGAAAGCGATATTATGCGCCGCAGTCCTGTTGGGTGTTTTGGCATCCTGTACGCTGTAAAGCCCCGCCCCGTTGTATTCCTGTTCTTTTTCCGGGTTGTCTGTGAGCTTGATGTCATCGGGTGTCAGTGGGGGAATGCCGGGGATCATGCCACTGACATAGAGATTTTTCAGTCTCGGTCTGGAGTCGCTCCATAAATACTGCTCATAGTCCTCGGCGGATTGAACAGGGTACTCAGCGATCCGGGGCAGGATCTCCTGTCGGGAGTCTTCATTGATCCCGTTCCATGCATTGGATGTAAGGATACCTCGGTAGAATGAGGTGATTTTCACATCGTCTTCCTGTATCTGCCCGCAGAACTGATAGAACACATTGCAGGCGGCAAAGCTTTTTGACAGGGTGACGGTCTTATTGTCTGCTTTCGGCTTTGGAACGGTCACTCTGCCGGATACGATCATCTCATTGAGGGCGACAACACTGTCGGACAGTGCCGTATACGATTTGACGGAATAGACCGCCCGGTAGGGGTTGCAGGTGGTCGAATAACCGAGGTAGGTGACGATGTTGTCAACCGTCTTTTCGCTGGATGTTTTGCCCTTGCCGATATGCCGGACGATCTCAAATGTCATATCGTAGTCTTCGGCAAAATCGTTCTCCCATACCGTAAACCCGTTTTCTTTGGCGTATTGCACGATCTCGTTGCCGTCCTTGGCACTGGTGTTTTTGCCGGTAAAGAATGCCAGTCCGCCGATATACTGTTCTCCCGATGTATAAGTGACACTCGGATGGAAATAGATATATACATTTTGATCGCTTTTCCAGTTTTGATAGGTGAGGGAATAGGGATGATATTCGCTGTCGCCCGTGGCGTTGAGGTTATACGCATCACCGCCGCAGAACAGGTTGACAGGTTCAAACCCCTCACGGGCGGACGATTTACTGCTCACGATCTGCAGGTCAGCATAGACGGGCGTACCGGCGTAGGATGACTTACCGTAATAGATCGACGGGATAAAGGAAGGGATATCCTCTCCCGCCCGGACATAGGTTGTGACACCGTATGCCATCGAATCCCCCGTACCGATCCCCTGCGGGACGATGCGGATATCTGTGATGGCTTCAGAGGCAACGGTCGTCGTTTTGTAACCGAGGTAGGTGTACGTGCCGCCCTTTTGGCTGTAAAATGAGGTCAGATTTTTATCAATCGGGGTGAAGCCCATTTTTTTGAGTTTGTCCTTTGCGGCTGTTTCCGTTTTTTCAACAGCGACATAAAGGGATTCCAGATACGGTGTGCCGGCAGGCGCATCCGATTGTTCTCCTTCGTTGATTCCGGTCGTTTCACCCGCATAATAGAAAAGATAAATGGCGGGAGCACTCTTATTTTCGGAGTAGGAATTGAGATCGGCAACCGAACCGGGGCCGAAATACCGTACCGGTCGATAGCCGGTTGGGGTGAGCGTATCTCCCTTGACCAGTTTGAATGTGGCGCCTGTCGAATCGACACGGATGGGTTCGCCGGCGGTATCCTGCTTTGAATAATACAGGGCGGCAAATCGCTTGCCCTTGCCTGCGTTAAGGTCGCACGGAACTCCGTCCGCTCCCCTTACCGCATCGTATCGCATGTAGTGCGATTGGCGATAGTCGTAAACGTGGATCGGAATATCTTCTGCCGTATATTCCAGCACATCCTCTTCATCCATGACGCTGTCGATGATCCAGTCGATGAGCATATACGCCAGAACGATGACGGTAAATGCCGTCATTACCCATGTTCCGATGATCAGTACGACGCCCATATAGCCGAGAATGGTGGCGATCGCCCCCGTCCCTGCGGCAGTCGCCGCATGGGCGCACAACGCCCACATGCCGGTGGCTTCTGCTGTTGCCCAGCCGTAAAAGCCGAGTCGTGCCATTTGTACGACATTGACGGTGATGTTGGCGAGAACAACGACTGAATCAATCACCGTGGAACCGATGGAAAAAGCGGTCATCAGATAATTGAGGTTTTTATCCTTCTGTTTTTCCGCAATCAGGTCGGAATACTCTTCCGCCGAGGCGGTCTCCCGTATTCCTTGGTAAGTAAGCGCGATTTCACTTGTATAGGGGATGGGATCGGTTCCTACCCAAACCGAGAGCTTTTCAGAGCCGTCCTTGTTGTACTTGGCGATATTGCTTTTCAGCTCGTCGGTGTACTTTTGGGTTTCGCTGATCTTGGCGTTGTCATTGACCAAAGAGAGCGCCATCTGCGGGATGCCGACGATCCGCATCACACCGAACTGCCCTTTGGTGAGTGAGGCGGCAAGGGGATAGATCCTTCTGACATCCTCCATGGACGTATATTCTGCCTGACCGAGCGAAACGATGTAATCCCCGACTCCCCTTCCGTCCGCCAGAATATAGGTGTTCAGCAACTCATATGCCATCAGATAGAAGGCACTTTTATCCTTGTCCTCCAATTCTTCACAAGCGGTTATATTATTGATGACTTCATCGGGGATCTCGTAATCTTCGGTGTTTTCCTCATCCTTATCTTTGAGCGCATCATACCCGTTTTTTTCAACGAACGCCTGGGCTGTGCCTACATTTTCGGCAAAGTCACGAAGCGGTTGACGCAGGTCCTTGGCGATCTTCTCATACTCACGGTCAAGCTGGCAGTCAAGATCCTCTGCGGTGATCTGCCGATGGACCGGGCTATTGACAAGGCGTTGCGCCCAGTTGTCTTCCGTACAGTCGGTGACACCCGCTGCCATGGTGTTGATCACCGTGAGCATGATGCCGGTATTGGCTTGACAGAACAACTTTTTGATGAAGTCCTCGCTACAGTCATCACCTGCCAGATAATCCCCAAGAGTCACGTTGTTTTTTTCGGGGATGTACAGCAGGTCCAGTATTTCTTTCGCTTCTATGGCGGCAGGGCTGTTGTTTTGGAGATTGTTTGCATATTCGTTGAACGATACCATCAGCGCAGACGTTATTTTTGAGACCTGCTCCATTTCCTTTTCAACGATGTACGAATAATTTTTCGTTTCGTAGCCGGTGTTCATTTCCAGCACCGACAGATCGGTAACGGCTTCATATTGATTCGTAGTGGTTTTATATCCGAGGATCACGGCATTGGCATCGTTTCCTTCATTGAGATCGCTGTCTACGGGTATATACCCACCGTCTTTACATTTTTTGATCGCTTCGGCTTTCGTTGGGGCGGAAAAAGTACAAACGGATTCGATATAAAGCTCCTGCGCCGCCGCCTGCGTTGTGTTTTCTGCCGTCGTTCCTAAAGCGGCAGAGGCGGGGTTGATAAGGAGGGCTGCTGTCAAAAGGTAGGTCAGCACCGTCATGGCGACAGATTTCATCTTACCGCTCATCGTTTACAGCCGCCTCCTTTTTTCTGCGCTTGTTTATGACAAAGAAAACGATCCCCGCCGCCAGCATCACGGCGATGCCGGAAAAGATCAGTATCGGGTTTCCGCTTCCGATGGCGGAGGTGATCAGTTGCAGCCGTTCGGTTTTCGCTCCGTCAGCCGTGAAGGCAAATGTTTTTGAAGAATCGTCCTGCCAAAAATATCTCTTCTGATACTCTGAGATGTTCTCAGAAACCGTGTGCTCGGAATCGCCTGTCCTCACCCATATTTCCGAACCGGCATCAAGACCGCCGCAAAAGATTTTTGCCTCCGTCAGCCCGAAATCGTCAAGATACAGGTCGTCCCGGATATTCTGCGGTGAAAAGTTGTCCCGGATGAGCAGGCATCCCTGCACACTGACATCGTACAGTTCATCGACATAAACGCCGCTTCCGTGACCGGCAGAGGTGTTGCGGGTGATGCTGGCATCCGAAAGGCTGACCGAATTGCCGCATACAGTTATTGCCCCGCCGTTTTTACCCGAAGTGTTGTACTGATAACTTCCGGAAAGGCGGGTGCCTTTGCTTGAATTACAATATACTGCTCCGCCGCCGCCATCTGCCCGGTTTGACCGAAAGTCGCATCTGTCAAAGGTAGCATAGGCGCCGCTCTCGATATATACTGCTCCGCCGTCGTCCTTACTCTTATTGTTGCTGAACAGACAGCCGGACGCCAGAAACCTTCCGTCATTCACATATACAGCACCGCCGTTATCCTCGGAATAGTTTCCCTCAAATATACAGTTGTCAGCAGTGATCACACAATCCTCGTGATCTTCATATATAGCACCGCCGTGACAGTTATCGGTGCTGTCGCAGGTCATGTTGCAGTAGAAGCCGACATTTTTCAGTGTCACCCTAACGCCGCTTTCCGTCACACGGATCGCTCCGCCGTGGTCGTTAGTCACACAGTTGACGACCGAGCCGTTTTCCATGGTGAGTGATGCCCCTTTTTTGAGGTGAAAACAGCCTCCGACGCCGTCACCTGCTCCGCCGGTTATAACGCCGCCGGAGATCCCCGATGAATAGTTCTTTCGTTTTGGAGACGAATCAATTATTTTGAGTGACGAGTTTTCATCCAAATAAAAGATATATCCGTCCGACGTCATTCTGCCTGCCTTGTTCCGGTTCACCGTATAGCCATTGAGATCGAGGGTAAAGGAGGCATTTTTTGCCAGTTTTATCGGCTTTGTTAAATTGATGTCGGAGAAGAGCTCTATCACCGGCTTTCCGGTGGTGTCGGAACAGACAGCAGTAAACGCACTGTCGGCGTTTTGATAATCCTTTATCGTTCCTCCGGTCTGTACGACCGCCTTGACACCTGAGGCAGGGGAGTATTGTCCGTACTCATAGAATGTGATCGTTTTGTAGGTGATGTTTTCGATTCGCTTTGCTGCCGTTTTATCACCGCCCAATTGCATCTGCCGAATCCCCGCCAATGCGCACGGGTGGCTTTTGACCAGTTCCCGGTTGACATCATGATAGGACAGGCTGACTGACAGCCTGCCTGCTTCATATGCTACCGTCAGAACACATTCTTCGTTTGCTCCGATCTTGGCATTTTTGGCGGTGAGGACATCCTCGGCGGGAGCAGCTGATGCGTGGTTGATTTTTTCTCCGCCTACATATACATCTCCGTTTTCCGCTACGGATAAAAGGACAAGCGGATCATTCAGAACAAGGCTCTTCCCGAACGTTTCGGCTGACAAGTACAGAAATGCTTTCCCGTTGTCGGCATCGCCGTCATCGGATGCGGTGCTGTATGCGATCTCCATCCGAAAATCCTTCAGTTGGTTCAGAGGGTTATTTTTATACAGAGAAAGGATACCCGCCGGTACGGTAAGACCGTCACTGTCTTTTGTTGCTTCTCCTGTTTCGGTCAGTTTCCACTGGGATGTCCCCGAAACAAGCACTTCTTTGGCTCTGGAGGCAGTGTATACCGTCTCTGTATTGCTCCTGAAATCGTGGACCTCTGAGCGGTTAAATACATTTATTGCCGACACGTTCGATACAAAGATTACTGCACAGCCTGCTATACACACTGCCAGCGACAGCAACCGAAGCCGATTGGCACAGCGATTTGCATTTTTCATCTGTTTTGGCTCACCTCGCTATCTTTTCTCTTGCGTCTGTTTGAGGCTGTGATGCAAACACCTGTTACCGTCATTGCCGCCACCAGGAAAGCGGCAATGGCGATAAGACTGCCCCCGCCGATCGCCGAACCGGGGATCTCTTCGGTTTTGCGGCTGCCGTCAGCAGTCTTTTCGTCTTCCTCTGCCTGCTTATTGATGGCGTTGTCCTCGATATCCCGTGACTGCCCGTCAATGGGATAGGCGTTTTCCGCCATACCGTTTTTGCTCTTCACTTCTTTTGCTACTGCATCGGCAACGGCAGTCAGTCCGTTTTTGCCTAAAACGATATACAGTCCGGATCCGGAGACGGCTTTTTCGTTTTCAAAACAGTTGACAGGTAATTGCGTATATTCTTCTTTTGACTGTGTCAAATCGCCGTAGGCTTCTTCGTTGAATACTTTGGAGGCGCCGGCAGTGGTTTTGCCGCCGAAATACGACCTTGCCCAGTCGCCGAGCGTAAAATCTTCGCCCATCACAGCACCAAGTGTTATGTCGGTTATCGGATTCCCGATCCTTTCCGATCGGGTAAAAAACAATTCCCTCGCTTTTCCGTCACAGATCATTTTGCCTGCCGATGTGAAAGGAACGCCGCAGAGAGAGGCAGTGTCGGACACCGCCACATATCTTACCGCCTGTGCCTTATCTGCTGTTCTGTTATAGCAGAGATAAGTGGCGGTATTACCCGATGTACAGATGGGGGCATCAATGAAATAATCGCATCCGGTCGAAGTCAGTTTGCTCAAAAGACGGTCGCCGTTTGCCACCTCGACTGTCTTTATTTCACTGATATACGGAAGACATACCGTACGGCGGATCATAAAGAAATACAGTTCGTATCCGTCTATTCCCGCCTCAAAATCGGCGGCACTGCCGTCTGCCGTGCGTACCGGCACGGAACCGTCGCTGAAGAAGTCCGGAAGGGCGGCATCGTTTTTCGGATTGCGGGAAAATGACAGCAGTGCCACGATACCGTCCCCTGCCTTTTTGTCCTTTGTGCAGTAAAGATAAAGGGGAAAACCGGCAGTTCCTGCATTAAGATCCTTTTCGGACACCAGGGTGTATGTGACCGAACCTATCGAAAGAGAGGGCCTCTTTTCCGGGGATACAACAAGACCGGTGATGGCATCGTCTCCGGTTTTATAGCCCATATAAATCATTTCTCCCGATCCCGGCGCATGATTGAGATTCTGATAGATCACCGTGTATCCTTTTTTCTCCAATTCGGTGATCGCTTCTTTTCCCACGGCGATCTTTATTTCCGACAGGCATGAGCCGGAAGCCGCAAAAGTCGAAAAGGGCGGAAATAACATAATAACGGCAAGCACAGACAGCAGTATCCGACGCCAATCATTTCTTTTCAAAACAGACCACCTCACTATGTTACTGATATGCCGCCCTTCGGCTGCGCTGAAAATTTCTTAAAATGGGGATATACATATTGAAAAACAAAAAGGAACATATTATAATTTTATTGTGAAGAACCAACCCAAATCCCACCGGAAAGGAGGCTTTCGCCCGTCGAAAGCCAAGGCGGTCACGATGAAAACATATCTTATATCAAACATACACATCCTTATTTGCTGTGCTGTCGGGCTTGCTTACGGTATCGCACGCATCAACAGCAAAAATAAGCCTCCGATGTATCTGCTTTTTTCTCTTTTTGCCCTTGTCAGTGCATTTCTGTCGAGAGTATTCTATACCTTGTCCATCGTCTTTCACGGGGGGATCCCCGATACGTTCAACATCGGCTTTCTCGGCTATGCGGCAACATTCCTGTTTTTTCTCTTGGCGAATATCGGTCAGATGGACTGGCTCGTAGATGACAGGAAATCATTGAGACCGATATACCGCATCATTCCTGCCATTGTGCCGACGGCAGAGCTTTTTGCCGCAGTGATCGGATTGTTTCTCAAAAACGTAACATTTTCCGTCCGCCTCTCGTTCCTTGTCATCACCGTTGTTGCGGGCTTCGCCGGGTATTTCAATATAAAGCACATCATTGTTCCCGATATTGAATTCGGTATTGTCAAAGCGGTCAGGGGTAACAATCTGATCGAATTTGCTATCGGTATCCTCTCTCTTGCGGAGATCGGATTCAGTGTCTACGGGCTCAACGAGCTTATTCTCTATGTTCAGATAGTGCTCGGCGTCCTTTACATTGCCGTCATTCCCGTTCTCAGTATGGAGGTGAAGAAATGGACACGATGAACTATATCCTTTTTATCTGTACCGCCACGCCGATGCTTCTGATGCTCATTCCCATAGAAAAGGGATCGAGAAAAGTGATATTCTTTATGCTCATCGGGATGTTTTGCTGTCTTTTCATCAGCGAGGTCAACGGCTTTTTTCTCAACATATCCGATTTTGATCTTTTGTATTTCACCATCAATATCACGCCTGTCACGGAAGAGATCATTAAGACACTGCCGGTGCTTCTGTTCGCCTTAATCTGCTCCGATAGCAGGAAAGACATCATCACCGCTTCGTTCTCCGTCGGTGTCGGATTCGCCATGCTTGAAAATCTCATGATATTGACACAGAACTTTCAGTCGGTCGATCTTTGGTTTGCGCTCATCCGAGGATTCTGTTCGGGGCTGATGCACAGCATCTGCACAATAGCCATCGGTTTCTTCATCGTCTTCATCAAAAAGCGGCACAAGATATTTGTGGCGGGCAGTATCACTGCGCTGAATCTGGCGATCGTCTATCATTCGGTCTATAATCTTCTTGTCCAGGCGTCTTCCCGGATCGCAAGGATTTCCGGGCTTGGTCTCCCACTGATCACCTATACCATAGTCAATCTGACACTGATCGTGCGGATCAGGCAGACTGTCAATAAACCCCACAACCGTCAAAAACAGTTACTAAAGGATCAAATCGACCGGGGGAAATGATCGTCTGTTTTTTTGAACAACTCAAAAAGTTAATATAATCAACCGTTTTGACTTCCTGCGCCGATCACCCCCTACCGTACCTTTGTACGCCGACGGGGTCGATCGGCTTGTCTTGCGGGGCTTCTTGACAGTCTGCCAGCGTGTCAATAAACCCCACAACCGTCAAAAACAGTTACTAAAGGATCAAATCGACCGGGGGAAATGATCGTCTGTTTTTTGATTTCCCCAAATGCGCTGTCGCCATTCGCCGGGCGTACAGCCGTTATGTTTGACAAAGGCTTTGTAAAAATTGACATAATTGCCGAATCCGCATTCTACAGCGATATCAGACAGGGAACGGGAGGAATTTTCCATTAGGACCTTGGCGGTATTCAGCCGCCATTCGGTCATATAGGCGCAGGGAGACACGCCGACCTCTTTCCGGAACAGTTGGATGAGCCGATTGCTGCTGTAGCCGCAGTGGCTTGCCATTTCGCCAAGAGAAAGCGGGCGGGACAGATCCTGCCGTGCCAGCGCCGTTACCTCTTCGATCGCCCTCCTGCCGGGGGTGGACGGCTCTCTTGGAAGAAGTTGAACCAGTATAGAGAGAAAGACGGCGTTTTTTTCCAAAATGGCACTGCCGGGATCCTGCTCGGTTTCTTCCAGTCTTTCCCAAAGCTGCCGCATTTCATTGATGCGATATTTCCCCCGTATCGGGATGCCGCCCTCGCCATAGGCACCGATAAAGTGGATGTAATAATACCGGGCGGTTTCACTGGGGATAACGCCCCGTTGTCTGAGTCCCCGCCGTTGGATATAGTATTCTCCGGCGGAACATTTCTGCTCTGTTCCGTCTTCTTCAAAGTACAGTGTTCCCGCCGTCATCAGGATCAGCACATCCTCGGCGCAGATGCGGTCGACATGCTTCTCTCCCAGCAGGAAAGACTTCGTTCCGTTGTGACAGAACCGGGGCAAAACATCGGTTTGCAATCCCATGATACCACCTCAGTGTCAGTATAGCACGAATTATGATATTTGCAATAGAAATGTTGATATTTTTCATTGTTCGGATGAGGAAAAGGTGGTATGATCCATATAGGTAAGGCGACCTCTGAAAAAGATCAAGCAAAATGGATGCAAGGGGATTTTTCAGAGGTATCTACATATCAGAAATGTATGGAGGGAACCGTTATGATGAAAGAGCTTGATCCTCGTTTTTTCCATCCCGCCGGATGGATGAGAAAACAACTGGAAATACAGGCAGACGGGTTGTCGGGACATCTTGACAAGATGTGGCAGGATATCCGGGACAGTGCCTGGATCGGCGGTAATTGTGAAGGGTGGGAGCGGGTACCGTATTGGCTTGACGGCTTTATCCCATTGGCATGGTTGCTCGACGATACAGATAAAAAGGGGCGTGCCAAGCGGTATGTGGATGCCATCCTGCAACGGCAAAAGCCGGACGGCTGGATATGCCCCTGCACCGATGAAGAGCGGGCGGGATATGATGTGTGGGCGGCATTTCTCATCTGCAAAGTGCTGACACTGTATCATCAGTTCACCGCAGATGAAGCGGCGCTTAAAGGCGCAAAGCGGGCGCTCCTGTGTTTGCTCCGCATGATGGAAGACGGAGAGATCCGTCTGCGTGACTGGGGAAAATTCCGGTGGTTCGAATGTTTGATCCCGTTGCAGTATCTCTATGACCGTCAGCCGGAAGACTGGATCCTCCGACTGGCGCATCTGTTGCGGGAGCAGGGAGCGGATTACGGTGACTATACCGAGGAATGGAAACACCGTGCCACCGGATGGACCTATCAAAACCATATCGTCAACCTGTGCATGATGTTCAAGGCAGATGCCCTTTATCGCCATTTGACCGGGGAGGATATTCCCGACCGTGCCGCCGATTTTTGGCACATCCTCGAAGAATACAACGGTACGGCGGTGGGGACATTCACCGGAGATGAATGCCTGGCGGGAATCGGTGCGGATCACGGGACGGAACTCTGCTCGGTGGTCGAGCTGATGTATACCTGTGAATGGATGCTGATGCTCACCGGTGATCCGGTCTGGGGCGACCGGTTGGAGAAGGCGGCATTCAACGCCTTCCCTGCCACCGTCAGCGAGAATATGTGGACACACCAGTACGATCAGCAGGTCAATCAGATCGCCTGTCAACGGTTGGGCGAAAAGGTGGTCTTCACGACCAACGGACCGGAATCGCATTTGTTCGGATTGGAACCGCATTACGGCTGTTGTACTGCTAATTTTAATCAGGGATTCCCGAAACTGGCGATGCATTCTTTCCTTCGTTCGTCGGACGGACTCGTCAGTGCTGTGCTGATCCCCGGCGCAGTGAAGGCGGATATTGACGGTACGGCGGTGACGGTGGAGCTGAAGACCGAATACCCGTTCCGCAACACCCTGCAGTATACGGTCACGGCAGAACAGCCGGTCATGTTTGATCTGTCGGTGCGGGTCCCCGGCTGGGCAGAGGGTGTGACGGTCGACGGTGTGACAACTGACGCGTGCGGCTTTTTGCATTTGCGGCGGGAATGGAGAGGTACTGCCACTGTGACGGTGGAACTAAGTGCCACGCCGCATCTGCAGCCCCGTCCCAATGCGATGGCAGTAGCGGAATACGGTGCGCTGGTATTCTCTCTGCCCCTGACGGTGTCATGGAACAAGCTGGAATATGAGCGGGATGGCGTAGAACGTAAATTCCCGTATTGCGATTATGAACTGACCACGGATGACGAGTGGCGGTACGGCTTTGCGGACGGGAAGCTGACGGTGCGGGAACTGCCTGTTGACAAATCTGTTGCGCCGTTTTCCGATACACAGCCCCGTCTGGTATTGGAAATGGCACTGAACCGGGTGGCATGGAACGAGAACCCCGACTGCCCGACTGTGGCGTCGGCTCTGCCGGTTTCTGCCGAACCGATCGGTGAGCCGGAGCAAAAAGTGCTGTTCCCCTACGGTTGCGCCAAGCTACGGATGACCGAAATGCCGATCAAATACAAATAAGGGGGAAAACCGATGCGACAAGAACTGTTACAACGCATCTATGAGCGTGTCCGAACCCCGTATAAATACGGTGCGGTACTGAAACTGTCCGACCGGCTGACGGATTCTCCTGTTGTCTTCCGGCATGACAGCCGGTATTATATGAGTTATGTTTCCATTGACCGAAACTGTACCGGGGGATATACCACCCATTTGGCGGTGAGTAATGACCTCTTTCATTGGGAGTCGCTGTTCCCTGTTCTGACTGCTCCTTCGGCGTGGGATGCGAGCCAGTGCGGGGGATATGCCCAGTTTGTTGATAATGCATTCGGGGGGACGAATGCGATTACTTCGGTCAACGGACGGTATTACTTTGCCTATATCGGCGGTAATCTTTCCGGATACGAGACCGATCCACTGTCGATGGGGCTTGCCTATACACCCGATCTGCTTGTTCCCGATGCGTACCGCAAATTCCCCCGTCCCATCCTCACGGGGCAGGATGCCGATGCCCGGCAGGGGGAAACGCTGACGGTCTATAAGGCGGATATGTTCCGGGATGAGGCACAGATGCTGGGACACCCCTATGTCTGTGCCTACAATGCCAAGGACAGCACCCATCGAGAGAGCATCTTTTTGGCAGTGTCCGATGACGGGGAACACTGGGAGCGGTATGGTGACCGGGCGGTCATTGCCGTCACCGATTGTCCCGACACCGTTCATATCAACGGCGATCCGCAGATCGTGCGGATGGACGGAACATATGTGATGTTCTATTTTGTGATGGACGGGTCGGTGGCGTACAATACCTTTGCCGTGTCGGACGACCTTATCCACTGGACGAAGTGGACGGGAGAACCGCTCATGACGGCACAGTATCCGTGGGAGAATGTATTTGCCCACAAGCAGTGGATATTGGAAGAGGACGGGACTGTATACCATTTCTACTGTGCGGTCAACGAACAGAACGAACGGTTCATAGCGTTGGCAACATCACGGGAAATAAAAAAGTGACTACAAAAGCGAAAGGATGACAAGATGAAAACGGGCAACGGGAAAACAGCAGTGATCACCGGGGCGACCGGCGGACTGGGGCAGATCCTCTGCCGCCGATTGGCGGAACAGGGTTATGCCTTGATCCTTATGGACCGTAATCCGCAGAAGGCGGCAATGCTGGACGTGAAACTCAAGAAAGAATTCCCTGACCTGTCTCTTCGGCATGAGATCGTCGATCTGGAATGTCTTGACAGCGTTCGGGCAGTGTGTGACAGATTAGAAGCCATGCCGATCGACGTGCTCATCCATAATGCGGGGGCATATGCCATTCCCCGACACGCCTGTGATACCGGATACGACACGGTGTTTCAGATCAATTTTGTCTCCCCCTATTATATTACCCGACGGTTGCTGCCATTGCTTCGACAGCGCAGCGGTCATGTCGTGGCGGTGGGGAGCATCGCTCACCGTTACAGCAGGACCGATCCGAACGACATTGATTTTTCCGGTCGTCCGGCGGCGGCGAAAGCATACGGCAACGCTAAACGGTATCTGATGTTTTCACTGTATGAACTGTTCCGGGAAGAGACGGCGGTCACTCTGTCGGTGGTGCACCCCGGTGTGACATTCACCAACATCACTGCACATTATCCGCCTTGGTTGTTCGCCATCATCAAATATCCCATGAAGGTGATCTTCCCGCCGCCAAAACGGGCGGTAAACAGTCTGGTTCGTGGGGTGGCTGAACCCTGCGGCTACGGTGAATGGATCGGACCGTGGCTGTTCGATGTATGGGGAGCACCGAAAAAAAGCCGCCTGCATGGGGTGACGGCTGAAGAAAGACAGCGTATCGGGGAAACGGCAAGAGCAATATGGGAGCATATCCGCCCCGCAGGAGAAGCCGCCGATCCTTCGGTCAACGGTCATCTTTAAACAAATAACGAATGCTTCGACGGGAAAGACCGTCATAAAGATTTTGACAGAATAATAGACGGGGCTGTTAAAAAACTTTCGTTTTTTAACAGCCCCGTAGGTTTTATTGCATCTGTTTCATGGATTGTTCAAGCAGTGCCAGTTTTTCCTGTAATGTGGCGGCTTGCTCCCGTGCGCCGTTGACCACGGCGGCGGGTGCTTTGTCGGTGAAGGCGGGGTTGTTCAGCCGGGCGAGGACACCGTCCAGTTGCTTTTGCACGTTGGTTTTTTCTTTGTTAAGCCGGGCAAGCTCCGCCGCTTTGTCCACCAGCTCATCGAGCGGGATCTTGACGGTGGCGGCGGCGGTGACGATGTTCACCGTGCCGTCGATGGCAAACTGTTCTCCGATCTGCACCTCTGCCGCAGATGCCAGCCGTTGTAAGAACGGGATGCCGGCGGTAAAGGTGTCTGCGAAGGCGGTCTCGATATACAGATCTGCCTTCTTGGATGGGGGAACATTCATCTCCGCACGGCGGTTGCGGATGGCACGGATCGCCTCCATGATGCGCTCCATCTCTTTTTCTTCTTCGGGGAAGGCGTGATCAGCGCAGTAGGTCGGCCAATCGGATGCCATGAGCGCTTCGCCTTCGTGCGGCAGGGACTGCCAGATCTCCTCGGTGATGAAGGGCATGAACGGGTGGAGCAGTTTGAGCATCCCGGTCATGATATAGACGAGCATCTGCCGTGCATCGGATGCACCGTCTCCCTGCAGGCGGGATTTGCACAGTTCGATATACCAGTCGCAGAAGTTGTCCCAAATGAAGTCATACAGTTTTTGTACCGCAACACCCAACTCAAACTTTTCGAGGTTGTCGGTGACCGCCTGCACCAGATCATTGTACCGGGAGAGGATCCATTTGTCCTCCAGTGTCAGCGTATCCGGCAGTGCTGTCTTGACATCCTCGTCCCCGATGTTCATCAGGATGAACCGGGCGGCGTTCCACAGCTTGTTGGCAAAGTTGCGGCTTGCTTCCACCTTGTCGGTCATGTACCGCATGTCGTTGCCGGGGCTGTTGCCGGTAGCGAGCATAAAGCGCAGGGCATCCGCACCGTACTTGTCGATCTCCTCCAACGGGTCGACACCGTTGCCGAGTGATTTTGACATTTTCCGTCCCTGCGAATCCCGCACCAAGCCATGGATGAGCACCGTGCGGAACGGTACCTTTCCGGTATATGCCAAGCCGGAGAAGATCATCCGGCTTACCCAGAAGCCGATGATATCGTACCCGGTGACCAGTGTGTCGGTGGGGTAGAAATAATCCAGTTCTTCGGTCTGATCGGGCCAGCCGAGTGTAGAGAAGGGCCACAGTGCCGAGGAGAACCAGGTGTCCAGCGTGTCGGGATCCTGTGTGAAGTGGGTGCCGCCGCACTGCGGGCAGACGGCGGGAGTATCTGCCGCCACCACGGTCTCGCCGCAGGCATCACAATAGTATGCGGGGATCTGATGTCCCCACCACAACTGACGGGAAATGCACCAGTCACGGGTGGCACGCATCCAGTTGAGATAGTTTTTGGTGAACCGTTCCGGGACGAAGGTGATCTCGCCCTTTTCCACCGCTTCGATGGCGGGTTTTGCAAGCGGTTCCATCCGTACGAACCACTGCTTTGATACCATCGGTTCGATGGTGGAATGACAACGGTAGCAGGTGCCGACATCGTGCTTGAGCGGTTCGACCTCTTTGAGATAGCCGCCCGCCTCCAGATCGGCAAGAATGGCTTTGCGGGCTTCCATGGTAGTCATGCCGGCATATTTGCCACAGTCCAATACGGTGGGTTCGTCCACTGCTGCTCTGCCGGAGGCGATCAGTTCATCAGCCGCCGCCTTGTCTGCCGCACCGGTCATATGCCCGTCATAGGTGAACACCCGGACGATGGGCAGGCTGTGCCGCTTGCCGACCTCAAAGTCGTTGGGATCGTGGGCGGGAGTGATCTTCACCACGCCGGTCCCCTTGGTCATGTCGGCGTGTTCGTCGCAGACGATGGGGATCTCTTTGTCGAGCAAGGGCAGGGTCACATGACAGCCGTGCAGATGGGCATACCGCTCATCCTCGGCATTGATCGCCACGGCGGTATCACCGAGCATGGTTTCGGGACGGGTGGTGGCGAGTTCCAGTTGTTCGCCGGTCTCCTTGACCGTGTACAGCAGATGCCAGAAATGCCCGTCTTTTTCTTCATATTCCACCTCGGCATCCGAAATGGAGGTGTTGCAGGTGGGACACCAGTTGACCATCCGGTTGCCACGGTAGATGAGATCCTGCTCATACAGGCGGATGAACACCTCTTTGACCGCTTTGGAACAGCCCTCGTCCATGGTGAACCGTTCCCGCTCCCAGTCACAGCTGGAGCCGATGGTCTTGAGCTGGCTGACGATACGCTTGCCGTATTTATCACGCCATGCCCATGCCCGCTCCAGGAAGCCGTCCCTGCCGAGCATCTCTTTGGTCAGTCCCTCCTGCCGCATGGCTTCCACCACCTTTGCCTCGGTGGCGATGGAAGCATGGTCGGTACCGGGCATCCACAGTGTTTCGTATCCCTGCATCCGCCGCCAACGGATGAGAATATCCTGCAGGGTGTTATCCAGTGCGTGCCCCATGTGCAGTTGCCCCGTGATGTTGGGGGGCGGCATCATGACGGTATAGGGCTTTTTCTCTGCACCGGTGCTGTCCTTTGCGTGGGGGACAGCATGGAACCAACCCCCGTCGAGCCAGAACTGATAGGTGCGGCTTTCCACCTCACGGGGATCATATGTCTTTGCTAATTCTTTGCGTTGTGCCATATCATTCTCATTCCTTTCAGTGGATCGGGCTGCCGGGGGCGATGCCGTCTGCAAACAGCACCCGGACATTTTCACCGCCGTCTTCTTTTGCTTCGCTTGCCGCCAGTATCATGCCCCGGCTTTCTACGCCGCACAGGGTGGCGGGTTTGAGGTTGGCGACCAATACTACACTGTGACCGATGAGCTGTTCCGGTGTATACCACGGAGCGATGCCGGAACAGACCGTGCGGGGGGTGGGAGTGCCGTCATCCAGCGTGAGTCTGAGCAGTTTTTTTGCTTTTTTGATCGGTTCGCAGGCGGTGATCTCCGCCACCCGCAGATCGACCTTGGCAAAATCATCAATACCGATCTCCGACAGAAATGCGATGCCCTCGGCTTTTTGTTTCTCTTCCTCGGCTGCCTGCTGTTCGGCGGGGGTCTCCGCCAGTACCTTCTCGGTGTCGAGTCGGGCAAACAGGGGGGTGGGAGTGCCGACAGCGTATTCCCTGACCGTCCCGTGTGTCAGCGCATCCGCTCCCGTGACGGTGTCATCCACCTGCAACTGGGCGTGGATCGCCTTGCTGGTGGACGGCATGAACGGGGAGAGCAGAGTACCCAAAATGCGGATGCATTCGAGCAGGTTGTACAGCACCGCTTCCAAGCGGTCACGGTCATCCTCGTTCTTTGCCAGTGTCCACGGGGCGGTCTCATCAATATATTTATTGCACCGCTTGGCAAGCGCCATGACCGTCTCGGCGGCATCGGCATTGTGCCAGCTTTCCATCTGTTCGGTGTATTGCCGGACGGTGTCGGCACAGACCGTCAGCAGATCGCCGTCTGCCTCGGCAACGGCGGCAGGCTTGCGTACCGTGCCGCCGAAATACTTGTTGGTCATGGCGATACTGCGGTTGACGAGATTGCCGAGTGTATTGGCAAGATCGGTGTTGTAGCAGTTGATCACATTTTCATAGGTGATAGTGCCGTCCTGGGCGAAGGGGATCTGGGAGAGCAGATAGTACCGCACTGCATCCACACCGAACCGCTTGACAAGATTGTCCGCATAGATGACATTGCCCTTTGATTTACTCATCTTGTCCTCGCCGGACAACAGCCACGGGTGACCGAGCACCTGCTTGGGAAGCGGCTCGCCCAGCGCCATCAGAATGATCGGCCAGTAGATCGTATGGAATCGGACGATATCCTTGCCGATGACATGAAGATCGGCAGGCCAGTATTTTTTGTACTGATCCGACGGGCTGTCGGTATCAAAACCGATGCCGTTGATATAGTTCGTCAACGCATCCAGCCACACATACACCACGTGCTTGTCGTCAAAGTCCACCGGAATGCCCCAGGTGAACGAAGAACGGGATACACACAGGTCCTGCAGACCGGGCTTGAGGAAGTTGTTGATCATCTCATTGCGCCGGGATGCGGGGGCAAAGAAGTCCGGGTGATCCTCGTAGTATTTGAGCAGGCGATCCTGATATTTACCCAGTTTAAGGAAGTATGCTTCTTCGCTGGCATCGACGCACTCCCGTCCGCAGTCGGGGCATTTGCCGTCCTGCAGCTGGGAAGGCGTGAAGAACGACTCACACGGGACACAGTATTTTCCTTCATAACTGCCCTTGTAGATGTCGCCCTGTTCGTACAGCTTGCGGAAGATCTTTTGCACCGAGGCGACATGATCGGCATCGGTGGTGCGGATGAACCGGTCGTAGGTCACATCCATGCAGTCCCATACCGCTTTGATCTGTTCGGAGATGCGGTCAACATACTCCTGCGGGGGGATGCCCTCCTCTTTGGCGGTCTGTTCGATCTTCAGCCCGTGCTCATCTGAACCTGTGAGAAAGTATACATCATAGCCGGTGAGCCGCTTGTACCGGGCGATCATATCCGCCAATACGATATCGTAGGTATTGCCGATATGGGGCTTACGGCTGGTATAGGCGATGGCAGTGGTGAGATAAAATTTCGGTTTTTCCGACATGGTGTTCCTTGCCTCCTAATGATAATTCTGCATTCTATCCTTTCATTTTACCATGAAATGGGGAAATTACAATAGAAAAAAGAAAAAATACCCAATAAAGATGAAAAAAGATGAAAAATCATGAAAGGGATCTTTCCCTTCCGTCGCAGATTTTTACGCTTTCGGTTGATAAAAAACATTTGTTTTCCGGGCGGGAAGGTGATACAATGAGAAAAAAGGAGGTGGTGGCGGTGCTGATCACAGATGTGATAGCCGCTCCCCGGCGGCTGTATCGGTTGGTGTTGGACGGTGCAGATGGGATGACGGTGGACAGAAGCACCTTTGATGAATCCGGCTACCGTATCGGGAGTGACCTGACGGAGGAACAGTTGGAGCGCTTGCTGACCGATTCCGCCACCCGACGGGCAAAGGAAAAAGCATTGTTTTTGCTGGGACGGCGGGATTACGCACGGGCAGAATTGCAGAAGAAACTGGAACAGGAAGCCCCGCCGGCGGTCGCCGCCGGTGTGGCGGAACGGCTGACAGAATTGGGATTGTTGGATGATGCCGCTTATGCCCGCCGGTTGGCACGGCATTTAAGCGAATACAAGGGATATCCCCGGCGGCGGGTGGAACAGGAATTGCTCCGGCGGGGGATCGAATGGGAACTGGCGCACCGGGCGGCGGCAGAGCCGGAACAGGACGACACCCAACGGGCGGTCACTCTGATCCGTAAGAAATACGCCGGAAAGATCGGAGACCGGGATGCACGGCAAAGGACGGCGGCGGCACTGGTGCGGCGGGGTTTTTCCTACGACACTGTGCGGCAGGCGTTGGAAGCGGTCGCCGATGCAGACGAAGACGAATACGCCGGTGCGGACGGGGACGAATAATTTTCTTGCAATTCTGTTGCGGAACAGGTATAATAGGTGGGAGAAAACAGGCGAAGAGAGGAAAAACCCATGGGGATCAAAGTGGGAATGGTTTCGTTGGGATGTCCCAAGAATCAGATGGATGCCGAATTGATGCTCGCAAAGATCGAGCAGGCAGGTTTTACGCTCACGGCGGACAGTGGGCTGGCGGATGTGGTCATCATCAACACCTGCGGCTTTATTGAAGATGCTAAAAAAGAGTCCATCGACAACATCTTGGAATTTGCCCAACTGAAAAAAGAGGGACAGATCAAAAAGATCATCGTGACCGGATGCCTGGCACAACGGTATCAGCAGGAACTGGCGGATGAGATGCCGGAATGCGACGGCGTGTTGGGACTGGGTGCCAACGGGGATATCGTTGCGGCGATCCGCACGGTGACGGCGGGCGAACCGTATCACCGTTATCCGTCGCTGGACTGCTGGCAGTTGGACGGTGACCGGGTGCAGACGACACCGCACTTCTTTGCCTATCTGCGGATTGCAGACGGTTGCGACAACCGTTGTACTTATTGTGCCATCCCCTATATCCGGGGGAATCTGCACAGCCGCCGGATGGAAACACTGGTGGAAGAGGCAGAAAAACTGGCGACAAACGGGGTGAAGGAACTGATCGTGGTGGCACAGGACACTACCGTTTACGGCAGGGACCTGTATGGCAAGTCCTGTCTGCCCGAACTGCTTCAGAGGCTGTGCCGCATTGACGGGCTGCAGTGGATCCGTTTGCTGTATTGCTATCCGGAACATATCGAAGAAGAACTGCTCACCGTGATGGCGGCTGAGCCGAAGATAGTGCCGTATATGGATCTGCCCATCCAGCACGCCGCCGGCGGGGTGCTGAAGGCGATGCACCGCCCCGGTGACCGGCAGACCTTGACCGAGCGTATCCGTATGATCCGGGAGCGGGTGCCGGGAATTGTCCTGCGTACCACCGTGATGGTCGGTTTTCCCGGTGAGACAGAAGAGAATTTTGAAGAATTGTGTGAATTTGTCAAGGAGATGCGGTTCGACCGGCTTGGGTGTTTTGCGTTTTCACCGGAAGAAGGAACGCCGGCGGCATCTATGCCGGATCAGATTCCCGACCGGGTGAAACAGCGCCGACGGGATATTGTGATGGAGGAGCAGGCACGTATTTCTGATCGGCTCTGTCGGGAAAAGATCGGAACAGAGATGACCGTTTTGGTCGAAGCATATGATAAGTATGCGGGATGCTGGTTCGGGCGCAGTGCGGGGGATGCCCCCGATATTGACGGCAAGGTGTTCTTTTCGGCTCCGGCGGGTGATGTTGCCCCCGGCGATTTGGTTCGTATCAAAATTACGGATGCCATGGACTGGGATCTGATGGGAGAATTGTCCTGAAGATAAATCTCTTAGGCGGCATTCTGCGGTTTTCCCAAAAAGAAAATGAAAGGAAGAAACATACGATGAATTTACCAAACAAACTGACTTTGGCACGCTGTGTCCTTGTCCCCGTATTTTTGGCGGCATTGCTTATGCAGTTTCCGTACCATTTTGCGGTGGCATTGCTGATATTTATCGTTGCTTCGCTGACCGATCTGCTGGACGGCAAGATCGCCCGCAAACGGGGTTTGGTCACCAATCTCGGCAAGTTTCTCGATCCGTTGGCAGATAAGGCACTGACCACCACGGCATTTTTGGGGATCATGTGTTATCGGACGATCGGTTGGTGGGAGACCCGCAGCCTTTGCTGGGCGTTGACACTGATCCTTGCACGGGAATTTGCGGTCACCTCGGCGCGCCTGCTCGCCGCACGGGACGGCAAGGTGGTCGCCGCCAGCATGGCAGGAAAGATCAAGACCGTGTTGGAGATGATCTCTATCATGTATATGCTTGCCTTGATGCAGGCGGTGGGCATGTTCGGACATCAGTGGGGGAAATCGGTTTTCACTGTTTTGGTGTTGATCGGACACGGATTGATATGGATCTCGGTCGTGGCGGCTATTGTGTCCGGTATCCAATATGTGTGGAACTGTCGTCACTATTTTGCCGAAAAGTAAAAAAACAGTGGACAAATGAAAAATGTGCGGTATAATGATATGTGTTGAACGGCTATGAGCGGGAGAAGTATCCCGGCACGGCATGACAGAGAGGGGACGGCGGAACACATCCGGCTGTGACTGTCCCTCATGTACGGCAGAGAGAAATGCACCCGGTCGCCTTCTGTGGGAAGATGCGATGCATTGCGTATCACAGGACGGATGTCTCCGTTATCGGACGGGTTTTTGACAGGCATCTTTTCGGTTGCCTGACGCAAACCGAGAGTGAAAGACCGGAGTGGAACCGTGAGCATACTCACCTCCGTTGTCCCGTTTTTACGGGATAACGGAGATTTACTTTTTTAAGGGATCTGAAGGAGGGACGGCATTGTTTGACAGGATGCGGGAGGATATCGCCACGATCCGGGATCGGGACCCGGCGGCATCGTCCGCTTTTGAGGTGTTCTGGCTGTATAACGGATATAAGGCACTGCGCTCCCACCGCCGTGCCAACTGGTTACAGAGGCACGGGATGCGGCTGCTTGCCCGATGGGAGTCTCA
>JAZLKY010000276.1:0-2105 GCA_045597885.1 Acutalibacteraceae bacterium
AGTAAAAGGCGAATGTTTCCGGATGCGCCCGCCCGCAGAACAGCACGCAACTGCGTGAGAAACAGTTCCTTCTCCCGCAGGCAATAACGAATGGCACGCAGTCCCAAAAACGGGTTGTCTTCGTGCGGAAAAGGTAGAGACGGAACAGCTTTATCTCCGCCGATATCTAATGTGCGGACAGTGACCGGCTTACCCGGCATAGCAGAAAGCACCGACTCATACGCCTGCACCTGTTCATCCTCAGACGGCGCATCGGAACGGTCCATAAAAAGAAATTCCGTCCGGAACAGACCGATCCCCTCGGCATCCGATGCCGCCACGGCAGAGAGATCATCCGGTTTCCCCATATTGGCAAACAGTTCCGCCGTACGCCCGTCTGCAGTCGCCGTCGGTTTGCCGACAAATTCCCTCAGTGCCTCCCACTCACGCCGTCTGACACTCTCCTCCTGCTCATATTCCTGTCGCTGCTTTGCTGTAGGATCGACAGTCAGCGTACCTTTGTAGCCATCTGCCAGTACTGTCTGACCATGGTGAAGTCTGTCCCACTCCGCCCGGTCGCATCTCAATGCCGGGATCCCCATCGCCCTTGCCAGAATGGCGACATGAGAAGTTACGCCGCCGGTAAGGGTAAGGATACCGGCAAGATGCCGGGACGGAATCTGTGCCATCATGGACGGAGTAACCTCCGCCGCCGCCAGTACCGTGGAAGACGGAAAGGCTTGTGCCGGATCGGCATCCCGTCCGGCAAGGGCGTTCAGCAATCCCAGTCGGATATCCTCCACATCGGTCGTCCGTTGACGGGTGATAGCATCGGCAGAAGCAGCAAACAGTTGTGAAAATGACCGGCAAACCTCCTCCACCGCCAGTTCTGCGCAGGTGCCGTCTGCCAGTTTCTTTTCCATTTCTCCCAACATATAGGGATCACGCAGCATGGCAATATGTCCGGCAAGGATCGCCGCCTCCTTTTCCCCGACCGTCTTTTTGACCTGCTCCGCCTGCTCGGCGGTGCGGCGGCAAAATGCATCTGCTGCCCGTTGAAGACGCTGCTTTTCTTCACGGGGATCACCGTTCCGACGGGAGCGAAAATCCATCGTCGGCTCTCGCAGTAACCACAGTGTCCCCCAGGCACACCCTTCTGACAAAACCTCCATACCGTTCTCCTCTTATTCCCCGAATCCGCTTTCGATCAAGGCAACCGCTTCCCGCATTGCCTCCTGCTCATCAGCACCGTCGCAGGAAACCTCCACGGTACTGCCGCAGCGAATGCCTGCTGCCAAAATATTCATCAGGCTTTTACCATTGATCTCTTTTCCGTCAACACGCAGGACAACATCGCAGGAATACCTGCCCATCGCCCCACTGAAGACATCTGCCGGGCGCATATGGAATCCCTGGGCGTTGACCACCGAAACTGTTTGCTTTATCATGCCGCACCACCTTCCTGCTGTGACCGTATCGGCCGTTTCAGCAACCCTAACAGCAGTGCCGACACTACAGTGCCGATCGCCAAAGACAGCAGATAATAGTACCACTTTCCCATCACCGCAACCACAAATATGCCGCCATGCGGAGCAGGCAGTGTACAGCCGAACAGCATAGACAGTGCCCCGGCGACTGCCGAGCCGATAATGCAGGCGGGCAACACCCGTCCCGGATCGGCGGCGGCGAAGGGGATCGCTCCCTCGGTAATAAAACTGAGTCCCATCACATAATTGGCAGGAGCACTTTTACGTTCATCCCGATCAAAGCGGTTTTTGAAAACCGTACACGCCAGGGCGATCGCCAACGGCGGCACCATACCGCCTGCCATGACCGCCGCCATGATCTTCTGATTGGCTGCCGTCATCTGCGCCAATCCCAGAGTGGCGAAGGTATATGCCGCCTTATTGAACGGACCGCCCATGTCGATTGCCATCATACCGCCTAATATAGCGCCCAAGGGCAATAATAACCCCCGGTCATTCAGATCGTTCAAAAAGCCGGTCATTCCGGTATTGATCGCTCCCATGATCGGATTGACAGCGCACATCAATACGGCGATCCCCCCCAATCCGAATAACGGGTAGAGCAAAACCGGCTTGATACCCTCCAGTACGGCAGGCAAT
>JAZLKY010000277.1:0-1189 GCA_045597885.1 Acutalibacteraceae bacterium
ATCTATGGAAAAAAAGAATATGGATCCCCTTTGCTTTTCTCTGCCTGTGGGTACTGATACTGGGGATCGTTTTTCATCGGGGAGTAGTCGGTTCTATGCTCACCGCCGCCGCCGTAGCTATGGCGGCAATCCCCACCGGTCTCACCGCTGCTACAGCGCTGGCACTGCTGTTCGGTATCCGGCACATGGCGGCGGAAGGATTTGCGATCCGGCAGATCTCTGCCTTGGACAGTTTGAGTAAAACAGATGTGATCGCTCTTTCGTATACTGCCATCCCTCAACGGACAGAATATACCGTAAATGCCATCTTTTCCGGGATGAAGAATATTGATATCCGTCAGCCAATCGCCGGATCGGCGGAGCAAATGCTGCAGTTGGCACTGTTGGATATGGCAGAAGAAAACGGTGATCTGACCGACACAGCCATCACTTCACTGGCGGAAAAGAACGGACTGGATGCCGCCGCATTGCAGGCGGATATGCCTGTCCTGTCTCCCGCCGTATATGATACCACCGCCGACTACACTGTCTGTGTCCGGCAAGCGGATGACAGAGCGTTGATCATTGTTAAAGGGGCACCGGAGTCAGTATTGCCCCTGTGTACCAAAGGGCGTCCTGTCCCTGCCGCCGAAGTCAGCGTTCAAATGAGCAACAACGGATCAATAGTATCCGCCGTGGCATTTCGGCTGGTATCGGATTATGCGGCAGATACCGACATGACGGAGTGGCTTCGGGAACTGACCTTCATCGGCTTGATGGGCATCACCCAAAGAGAGATTCGTGACAGTGGGTTAGCACCTGTACCCGATGGGGAGGAAATCTATCTGCTTTTTTCAGAGAACGACAGCGAAACTGCCGCCGTTATCGGACAGCAGGCAGGCATTCTTCATCCCGAAGCGGGAGAAGCTGTACTGACTGCACAAGCGCTTGCTGCCATGTCAGACCGGGAATTAAAGGACACTGTCACCCGTTATCGGGTATACAGCCGGATACCAGCGGAAGAAAAACGGCGGATCATACAGGCATGGCAAGCGTGTGACTATATAGTGAATGTGACAGATGACCGAATGGAGAACTTATCGGGAATGCAGGAAGCCGATACAGGCGCCGCCAGTCGGCAAGCCGGCAATGCCATCCGGGGTGCCGCCGCCATTCTGTTGCCTGCGACGGCTTCTGCCGCCATCAGCTC
>JAZLKY010000278.1:0-6057 GCA_045597885.1 Acutalibacteraceae bacterium
TGATTCTTCCGACTGCTGATACTGCCGACCATCAGCAATCGAACCGTATCATCCGGCATCTTGGGATACTTAGCCGGATCAAACTTCTCGAAATCAACAGTGGGATTCTTGATCGGGACTCCCTTTCCCTTGCCAAAGACATAATCCGCCGCATTCTGTGTCACACCGAACCGATGGGTACAGCATCGGTTGAGAACAAAAGAACATAATTTGAGATAGAAACGAAAATACAGTCGGTCACGGAATCCGTCCGCTGTCGGTTTGTTCACCCCGCAATAGGCGATACGCACCGGCACATTGCATCGTTTTGCGGCAGATACACAGGCAGCATTATATACCATATCATGCCCGTGAACGGCATCATACGGCTCATGATTTTTCAGAAAAGAGATCATCGCTTTTTTTACGGTAAAAAAGTTTAAAAAAACGGAACAAACACGCCCGATTTTTGTCTTGCGGCGGGGCAAGGGAATACGGTAAATATTTCCGTACTGCCGGAATTCTTCTTCATAATAGCCGACCGTATCGGACAACAGCAACACATCGAACCGCACTCGCTCCGGGGACAGGATCCGGGCGGGATGCATCACCTCTGCCTGAATACCGCCTTTTTTAAAATCCGTGATGATCTGCAATACCCGCAACGGTCGGTTCTCCATCCTGCTCTATCTCTCCTTTGTTTCGATCATATCTTTCATTTGCCATGGATTGCGATGCGATAAACATCGCCAATATCACGCACGGGGCATCTTTATAAACATAAGGGATACCGATACCGATAAAAAGGAAGGCAAAATACAATGCCAGCATTTTTTTCTGGTATTCCCTTTCTGCAACAGAGATGTCATCGGTGCGAATGATACGGATCTGTTTTATCAATATCATGCCGTAAGGGAGCAAATACAGCAAACCGAGTATTCCGGAACACGCCAACGGATCCATATAGGTCGAGTGGGTGTAATTCCCGTGAAGTACAGCATAATTGTTGAATCCCAATCCGAAAATCGGGTGTTTTACAAAATCCTGCAATGCAAGTACATACAATTGGATCCTACTCTCATCAGAGCCTTGCGATGCCTCTGCCCGACTGCCCCAGATCCGATCATACAGAGAGGTGCTTTCCATCTGCGGGAGCAGCTTGATCGCAACAAATGCCACGACAGCGATCCCGATCACCGTGTACACGAGCACGGCGGTCACGGAAGGCTTTCGGGGGATACGTTTGCGGGACAACAACAGGAGAGAAACCAACAGAATGGCCGTCGCATACAGCGTTTTACGGGAGCCGGCTATAAACATCAAAACGATCAGCAAAACATAAGCGGCGATCTTCACGACCGTACTCCCATAGGTTTTCCTCTGCCGTTCAAAGAACAGTAACACCGTACCGATCCCATATACCATGATCGAACCGACATCATTAACACTCAGTTGTGCGCCGGTAGTCAGATCCAACCGAGACCGCAATCCTCCCAAATGGGTGATCGCCGCCAAAGCACAGCACACCGCCACCAGTGTCATCAACCGGATGGGAAAACCGATCGACCGCTCCCGCTTACAGATATAGCAAACTAAAGCAGTTAAAAACAGCCGCTTAAGATAATCTCCCAAACTGTTCACCGCTACGCCGGGATCCACCGCAAAAACAGCGGTCAGATAGGAAACGACAGCATACACCAACCACAGCCATTCCTCTTTTTCCGGTATATACCGTTCCTTCCGGCTAAACAGCAGATCCATCACAAAGCACCCCGCCGCAATGGCATACAACAGGATACTCAGCCGGGGGATCAAACTGCCCCGCAGAATGGAAAATACATACCAGTTGAAGAACAGACCGTATACACACAGTTTTGCTATTCTTAAAAAAGCAGAACGCATGATCAATCTCCCTCGATAAACCGCAATATTTTCTCCGCCCGTACCGACAGGTCAAGTTCTCTCCCTGCTTTTTCCGCCGCCGCCGCCATACGGTGACAGCACTCCCGGTCTGCCCTCAAACGGCAAATAGCATCGGCGATTGCCTGCTCGTCCGTCACATCCAACCGGATGGCATCCTGTTCATTCAAAATGTCATCGTTAAAGGGCAGATCGGAAGAAATGACCGGCAACCCACACGCCACCGCCTCGACGATTGCATTACAACACCCCTCACCGACGGTAGGAAGGACAAACACATCGGCGGCATTGAGATACATTGCCACCTGCTCATTGGGGACACTGCCGCAGAAAAGCACCCGGTCACAATCCGGCTGTTCTGCCCCTTTCCCCAAAAAGACGGAATAGACATTCTCGCATTTTTTCAAGGCACCGCACAGCCGCCGGAATCCTTTACGCTCAGAAAACGCCCCGGTAAAAATGACAATGAACGCATCGGCGGGAAAGTCCAACTGTTCCCGCATCTTCAGCCGATCCATCGGATGAAACCGTCCACGGTCCACCCCGTTTGGGAATACCGGCATCCGGCTCTCATCGGAGAAGAATCCGTTTTCGATCAGCAGCCGCCGATTGTTGGAAGAAACACAGATCATGCCGGTCAGCTCCGACAGGATCTCTTTCCAACCGCCATTCTCCATCCCCACAGCATACGGCATCGACCCCTGCTCTAAACGCTGTGCACTCTCTCCGCAGGCACAGAAGGAGGGGATGCCCATCTGTTTGCCGACTCTCGCCGCCGTCAACCCACATTGATAAATAAAATGTCCGTAAATGGCATCCGGGTGCAGATCATATTTTTTGAGCGTATGCAGCACGGCACGGGTATGGTTATCCATTGACCGCCGCATCAGCCCCTTTTTGGATGTCAGATGCAGATAATACGGCATATAGATCTCCACCGCATTCCCCCGTGCCGTCATCTCCCGACGGTGGAAGGGTACCCGTTGTCGGATCACCGCAGGCGACAAGATCCGGGGAGCGACAACACTGCACCGTACACCCATATCAGCCAGAGCACAGATGAGGTGCTTGGCGAATACACACCCTTGATTGGTTTCGGTGGGATACCAATCCAAAACAAAACAGATATGCTTATCCATTGAGATACTCCAATAATGCATCGCACACGGCATTGACATCCACCGGCTCCATATAGGGGTGCATCGGCAAACTGAGCACTCGGTCACACAGCCGCTCGGTCACGGGGCAATCCGCTACCGCACTGTCGGTAGCGGCAAAGGCACCTTGCAGATGCATCGGCTTGATATAGTAGATCATGGACGGAATACCCTTTGCTTTCAGCGCCACCTGTACGGCACTGCGGTCGATCCCATCCGGCAACTGCACCGTATACTGTGCCCAACTGCTGACAAATCCGTCTTTGATCATCGGAAGAACCAATCCGGCATCCTGCAGCCGTGCGGTATACTGCGCCGCCACCCGGTTGACCGCTTCCAGTTCATGCTCGGCGAACGCCGCTAATTTCGGCAACAGGATCGCCGCTTGCAAGGTGTCCAGCCGGCTGTTGAGCCCCAAACGGATATTGTTATATTTATCGTTCCCGCTCTTGCCGTGGACGGCAAAGCTACGAAGCAGTGCCGCCCAATCGTCGTTATCGGTAAACACGGCACCGCCGTCCCCGTAACAACCAAGCGGCTTGGCGGGGAAGAAACTGGTGGTGGAAATATCACCGAAACTGCACGCTTTCTTTCCGCCTATCTCTCCGCCGAATCCCTGTGCGCCGTCTTCCAGCAACAGCAGACCGTATTTCTCGCAAATCTTTTGAATAGCGGGATAATCCGCCGGCAACCCGAACAGATCGACCGCCACCACCGCCTTCGGTAAGTATTTTCCTTCGGCTCTTACCCGACAGATGGCCTCTTCCAACCTGACCGGATCCAAGTTGTATGTCTGCGGATCGACATCCACAAAAATCGGCGTGGCACCGATCGCTGCGGGGCATTCCCCACTGGAAAAGAAGGTGAAATCCGGCACAAATACCGCATCTCCTGCTCCGATCCCCCACGCCATCAACGCCAGTGTCAGCGCATCTGTTCCGTTGGCACAGGTGATACAGTGCTTCACACCGACATACTCTGCCAAGCGTTTTTCCAGTTCTTTGACCTGTTCACCGGAAATGAAATGAGCGGAACCGATCACATCCGCTATCCCCCGGTCGATCTCGGTTTTCAGTGCCGCATACTGCTTCTTTAAATCTCTGAATTCCACACCGATTCCTCCACTGATCAATTATCGACCAAAACTTTGAAGTCTTCTTTTTTGACGATTTCTTCTAAATCACTGATATTTGCTTTCATCGTTTCATACCGTTCTGATACAGCCGACGATATAAAACCGGATACACTCTTCTCCATACCCGCTTCCTCTTGACCGTACCAAAATGCGTGCGTCAAAATATGTAATCTGTCATACTGTCCGCTTGCAACGATCTGCCCGACCGGCTCACGCCAACGGCAGCGACTATCCGATAAATACTTGAAATCGGAAAAGAATTCCTTTCCGTATGAATTGATCATTCCGGGTATTTCGTAGTTTGCCGAAAGTGTTTGCTTAGAAGGGCGATGCATCGAAACCGTTGTTACGGGTGTGTCAACGATTTCAGATAAAATATGCGCTTCTGTCAAGATCAAAGGCACAATACTGTGACCGTCCGTCTCCTCTGCCTTGTAAAACATCTCATCAAAATGCAATCCTATTTCGTGTCCCATCCTTTTTATCTTTTGGATGGTCTCAATTGATTTCCGGGAAGCCGGATTATAGAAATCGGAACGCAATAGAACAAACCATGTGGAACAAATTCCGAGGTTCGCCTCAACCTCAGCCAATGTTAACGCTTTTTCCAAAGAATAATCAATATCATGCCGCAAAATTACACACCTGTCATACCGATCATGTGTATGATAATCGCAAAAACAGTATCGTTTTTGTTGCAGCATCTGGATCAATTCTGTGTAATCACGGTATGTAAACTTCATTTTTCTGCTAATCCCATTTCCGTTTCATGATACATTCTGCCGCATTGCGGACAGGTCAATCCGTTTTTCATCAATTCTCCGCATTCACAAACCCAACCCTTTCTGCGGGCGGGGACACCGAGCATCAATGCGTGAGCGGGGACATCCGATACAACAACCGCCCCCGCACCGATAAGCGCCCATTCCCCGATGGAATGCCCACATACTACCGTCGCATTTGCACCGATGGAGGCTCCTCTGCCGACAACAGTCTTTTTGTATCCCGCATGACCTTTCGGATACTTTGCCCGTGGTGTCAGATCATTGGTAAACACGCAGGAAGGACCGCAGAAAACATAGTCACCCAATTCAACGCCCTCATATACCGAAACGTTGTTTTGGATCTTGACACCGTTTCCGATATGTACATTATTGGAGATATTGACATTTTGTCCCATAGAACAGTTTTCTCCGATAACAGCACCTTTTTGTATATGACAAAAATGCCATATTTTTGTGCCTTTTCCGATCTGAACACCCTCATCGACATAACTACTCTCGTGAACAAAAAAATCGCTCATACCATACCCGGCTTTCTTCTGTTTGATTCCAAATAACTACTTGTCAAACCGTCCCTCAAAATCCAATGTACTGCACGCCGTCAACGGGAACCGTACCGGTCTGCCCTCCGCAGCGGATTTGTAAATCGCCAAAATCATTTCCAGCGCCTTCTTGCCGTCGTGAGCGGTGACCAAAGGCTGCCGGTCTTTTCGGATCGCCTCGATCACATCCGCATACAGTGGCGTATGCCCGAATCCGTACACATTGGGCGGATTCTCCGCAAACTGCTTTTTGACTTCATCGCTGTCATCCAGTGTGTCGGAAAAGATCCATTCTTCGATTCGATTGACAGACGCTCCGCCGGCTTTGACCGTTCCTTTTTCCCCGAACAGATACAGCGTTTCCTCCAGATTCTTCGGATAGATGTTTGTCGTCCCTTCGATGATCCCGTAAGAACCGCCCGCAAACTTCACAATAGCGATGCCGAGATCCTCTGCCTGGATATAGTCATGCTTAAGACGGTCGGTATATGCCATCACTTCTACCGGTTCACCCATCATCCAGATGAGCAGATCGGTATTGT
>JAZLKY010000279.1:0-3470 GCA_045597885.1 Acutalibacteraceae bacterium
ATCTGACCGCCTTCGAATCCCGGCCGCATACCGTGACCGGCACGTGCCTTCTGACCTTTATGACCCTTACCGGCGGTTTTGCCGTTGCCGCTACCGTGGCCACGACCGATACGCTTGACGTCCCGGACAGAACCCGGCGCCGGAGAAAGCTCGTGAAGTTTCATGAAAATGCACCTCCTTGCTCGTTTTGACTTATGCTTTTACCTCGATGAGATGGCAGATCTTTTTGATCTTGCCTTGGGTTGCCTTATTGTCCGGCTGGACAGTGGTGTCGCCGATCTTACGAAGGCCCAAGGATTCTGCCGTAGCGATCTGATCTTTTTTTGAACCGATCAGACTCTTGACCAATTTGACCTCAACGGTCTTTGCTGATTTCGTAGGCATATCGTTGTCCTCCTTATTCCAGGATTTCCTGAACAGTCTTGCCACGGGTGGCTGCCGCCTCGTCCGCATTGCGCAACTGCATCAGACCGGTCATGGTAGCGCTGACAACATTGCAAGGATTGTTGGACCGCAATGCCTTCGCACGAATGTCCTTGATTCCTACCGCTTCCACCACAGCACGGACAGCGCCGCCGGCGATAATACCGGTACCGGGAGCAGCCGGTTTCATCAAAACTTCGCCTGCACCGAACTTACCGATGATCTCATGAGGAATAGTGGTGCCTTTCAGGGAAATCTTCACCAAATGCTTCTTGGCATCTTCGATGCCCTTACGGATCGCATCCGGAACTTCGCCCGCTTTGCCGGTGCCGAAGCCCACGGTGCCCTTGCCATCACCCACAACGACCAACGCCGCAAATTTCATCACACGACCGCCCTTGACAGTCTTGCTGACACGGTTGATGGCAACCACAGTTTCCTTGTATTCGTCGTTCATTTCTTCTCTTCTGGCCAAAGTAATCCTCCCCTTCCTTAGAACTTGAGGCCGCCCTCACGGGCGCCTTCGGCCAGCTCTTGCACACGGCCGTGATAGACATATCCGCCACGGTCAAAAACGACCTCGGTGATACCCTTTTCTGCGGCACGTTTGGCAATGATCTCGCCAACCTTACGAGCAGCTTCCTTGTTTCCGCCATTCATGCCGAAGTCCTTTTCGACAGAAGAAGCAGACACCAAGGTCACTCCCTTTACATCATCAATGATCTGGGCATAGATGTGATTGAGGGAGCGATAAACATCCAGGCGGGGACGCTCAGCGGTGCCGCTGATCTTACCACGGACACGGGTGTGCCGATGCAGACGGGCAGCGTTGCTGTCTTTTTTACTCACCATAGTTACTCACTCCTCCTTTACTTCTTGCCCTTACCGCCGGCCTTGCCTTCTTTGCGGCGGATGTGCTCTTCAGCGTACTTGATACCTTTGCCCTTATACGGCTCCGGCGGACGCTTCTCACGGACTTCGGCGGCAAACTGACCAACCAACTGTTTGTCAGCGCCGGAAATAACGATGTGGTTCGGATCGGGAACATCAATCGTGATGCCGTCGATCTCATCCACCATGACCTGATGGCTGAACCCTAAGTTCATTACCAGTGTCTTCCCCTGCTTCTGCACACGGTAACCGACACCGTTGACTTCCAGATTCTTCTTGAATCCGTCGGTCACACCGACCACCATGTTGTTGATCAGCGTACGGGACAAGCCGTGAAGGGAGCGAGCCTCCTTCTCATCATTCGGACGGCTGACAGACACCTCATTGCCGCTCACTTCCACCTTGATCAAAGGATGGATCTTCTGCGACAGCGTGCCCTTAGGTCCTTTGACCGTTACCGTCTGTCCGTCGATCTTAACATCCACACCGGCAGGGAGAATAATAGGTTTACGACCGATTCTTGACATATTCCTCTACCCCCTTACCAAATGAATGCCAGGACTTCGCCGCCCACATTCGCTTTGCGTGCCGCCTTGTCGGTCATCACGCCTTTGGATGTGGAAACAATGGCGGTGCCGATGCCCTTCATGACCTTCGGCATATCCTCGCTGCTGGAATAGATACGCAGGCCGGGCTTGGATACACGGCGCAGTCCCATCAGAACGGGCGTACGGGACGCTCCCTGATATTTCAGCGCAATACGGATAATACCCTGCTTGCCATCTTCGATCACTTTGTATTCTTTGACATATCCCTCGTCAACAAGAATCTGGGCAATAGCCTTCTTCATGTTGGAAGCGGGGATATCCACCGTCTCATGCTTAGCGGAATTCGCATTGCGGATCCGAGTCAGCATATCGGCGATCGTATCGGAAATTTGCATGACCTCAACCTCCTTGTTTTTTCAGCTATTGCTTACCAACTGGCTTTCTTTACACCCGGAATCTCACCCTTGTAGGCAAGTTCACGGAAGCAGATACGGCACACACCGTACCGACGCAGATAGGCATGGGGACGACCGCAGATCTTGCGGCGGTTGTACGCCCTGGTGGAGTACTTCGGCTCAGCCTTCTGCTTCAGTTTCATAGACATCTTTGCCATCGTAATCTCCTCCTTACTTCTCGAACGGGGCGCCCATCAATGTGAGCAATTCCCGTGCTTCTTCATCGGTGGTGGCGGTGGTAACGAAACAGATGTCCATTCCACGCACCTTGTCGATCTTGTCGTACTCGATCTCCGGGAAGATCAACTGTTCCTTCAGCCCCATGCTGTAGTTGCCTCTGCCGTCAAACGAGTTGGCATTGATACCACGGAAGTCACGGACACGGGGAAGCGCCACATTGAACAGCCGATCAACGAATTCGTACATCCGATCGCCCCGCAAAGTGACCTTGGCACCGATATTCATGCCTTCACGCAGTTTGAAGTTTGCCACGCTCTTGCGTGCCTTGCAGATCACGGGGCGCTGACCGGTGATGACCGACAGATCGTTGATGATCGCATCCATGACCTTCGGATTGTCACGGGCTTCACCGCATCCCACATTGATCACCAGCTTGTCAAGCTTCGGGATCTGCATAACGCTCTTGTACCCGAATTTCTTCATCAGAGCAGGAGCGATCTCGCTTTTATAAGTTTCTTTCAATCGAGCCATGTCGCTTCCTCCTCCTTACAGTTCCTCGCCGCATTTTTTGCAGATGCGGACGGTACGTGCCTTGCCGTTGTCGCCGGTCACCTTTTTGTGGGCGACACGGGTAGCCTTCTTACAGGCAGGACAAACGATCTCTACCTTATCGGCGTAGAACGCACCCTCGGCCTCGATGATGCCACTGGGATCGCCTGCCTTACGGGGTTTAACGTGCTTCTTGACCATGTTCACGCCCTCAACGATGACCTTGTTCTCTTTGGGGCTGACCGCCAAAACTTTGCCGGTCTTGCCACGGTCGTCACCACTGATGACCAGGACGGTATCGTCCTTTTTCACATGCATTTTGTTACTCAATTTCGACACCTCCATCACAGTACTTCGGGAGCAAGGGACAGGATCTTCATATAATCCTGATCACGCAGCTCACGAGCCACAGGCCCAAAAATAC
>JAZLKY010000280.1:0-9383 GCA_045597885.1 Acutalibacteraceae bacterium
ACTTCCTCTGCAAGGCGATCGCATCGACCCAAGACATCAAATACTTGTTTTCGCTTCTGGAGACAAATAAACCGTTCATACTGTTCCCCCGATCATTGCTGTTAAGATCATCCGAAAAGAAACGTAGTACTGGAAAAAATATCTTTTTTCGATTTTAACATATTAAGTTTATTTTTTCAACTAATCTACTGATTTTTTCTTCTTTTTTTTACATATTTTTCACATAAAAAACACGTTATATTACCATAATGCGGCTCCCTCGGCTTATTTGACCGGGGGAGCCGCATAGAGGATATTTCATTTGAAGTAATTGACCGCCGATTCAAACATACGGATATCATAGTTGCCCGGAACATTCCGGTATAACCCGGTACCCGTGCGTTCGCTGTGTCCCATTTTGCCGAATACCCGACCGTCGGGAGAGGTGATCCCTTCAATGGCAAACGCCGAATCGTTCGGGGTAAAATGAATGTCGTTGCTTACCGTTCCGTTCAAATCAACATACTGTGTTGCGATCTGCCCGTTTTCTGCAAGCTTTCGGATAAGATCTTCACTACCGATAAATCTGCCTTCGCCGTGAGATATAGGTACGCTGATTATATCTCCGACGTTGACAAGAGAAAGCCACGGTGACCTGTTGGAGCAGATCCTCGTTCTGACGATCTTCGACTGGTGGCGGGAAATCGTGTTGTAAGTCAAGGTGGGATGATCGGCATTCGGTTCGGTTATTTTTCCGAACGGTACCAGTCCCAGCTTTATCAGTGCCTGGAATCCGTTGCATATTCCGCATATTAAACCGTCCCGTTTTTCAAGAAGATCGGTAATCCCTTCCTTGATCTCCGGATTTCGCATAAATGCCGTAATAAATTTTGCGCTTCCTTCTGGTTCGTCACCGCCCGAAAAACCACCGGGAATAAAGACTATTTGTGAATCGGAAAGAGATCTTGAAAAACGTTCAACACTTCGCTTGATGTTGTCGGTATTTAGATTGTTTATTACAAGGATCTCCGGCTGAGCGCCGGCATCTGATACCGCTTTTGCCGAGTCATACTCACAGTTCGTTCCGGGAAAAACCGGAATCAACACCTTTGGCTTGGTGCACTTAACAGCAGGAGCGCATCTGTTTTTGACTGTATAGGAAAAACACTCGTTGTGGATATCACTGTTTTTCGTATTGCAGGAATAGACGCTTTCCAATCGGCTTTCGTACAGAGACAGGAGCTCCGCCAAGTCAATGCCTTCCTCTTTGTAACGGATACTCTGTTCTGCTGTGATTTCACCGACGGTGGGATAACCTTCGGTCTCTTCCACTTCCAGCAAAAAGGAGGCGTAAGCATAGCCGAAAATATCTTCAACGGACAATGCTTCATCGAACTTGAAGCCAAATGAATTGCCCAATGACATTTTCATGACCGCTTCGGCAATACCGCCCATTCCCGGCGTATAACAGGAAACCGCTTTTCCGGATCTTAAAAGCGAAGCAACCTCAGCGAAATTCTTTTTGAGAGAATCAACAACAGGCAAACCGTTTTCGTCTTGATCTGTTTTAAGCCATATCAGTTTATGCCCGTATTTTTTAAATTCGGGAGAGATGATCCTATCGGTTTTTGAGGTGGTGACAGCAAATGAGACCAGTGTTGGCGGGACGTCAATATTTTCAAATGTACCGCTCATGGAGTCTTTACCGCCAATGGCACCGATCTCCAGTTCCATTTGCGCCCGGAAGGCACCAAGCAATGCCGAAAACGGCTGACTCCACCGAGTCCCGTCTTTTCCGGGATGTTTAAAGTACTCTTGAAATGTTAGATAAACGTCCTTAAAGTCAGCACCGGTGGCGATCAGTTTGCACACCGATTCAACGACTGCCAAATACGCACCGTGATATGGACTTTGCTCGGAGATAAACGGATTATATCCGAAAGCCATCAAAGAGCAATCGTCAGTGTGTTTTTTCTCTACGCTGATTTTTTGCACCATTGTTTGAATGGGTGTTAATTGGTTTTTGCCGCCAAAAGGCATTAGTACCGTTCCTGCTCCGATCGTGGAGTCAAACCGTTCGGAAAGACCACGCTTGGAACAGGTGTTCAGATCTGTTGCCGTACGGCGCAGATTGTCGTTGAATGAGCCTTCAACATTCTTTTTGATATCCTTCGTCTTTTCTGTAATAACAGCGATATGTTTATCGGCACCGTTTGAATTCAAAAACTCACGGCTGAGATCGACGATCGACTTTCCGTTCCATTCCATCACCAGACGGGGAGAATCAGTAACGGTGGCAACGGGCGTAGCGACAAGGTTTTCACGGTTTGCCAATTCGAGAAAACGTTCTACATTGTCCTTCTCTATGACGACTGCCATTCTCTCCTGGCTTTCACTGATAGCGAGTTCTGTCCCATCCAAGCCTTCATATTTTTTTGTCACCTTATTTAAGTTGATATGCAATCCGTCAGCAAGCTCGCCGATGGCGACCGAAACACCGCCGGCGCCAAAATCGTTACAGCGCTTTATCATACGGCAGGCATCATAGTTGCGGAAAAGACGCTGTAGTGTTCTTTCTTCGGGAGCATTCCCTTTTTGTACTTCAGCGCCGCAGGTTTCCAGGGACTGGGAGTTGTGGGATTTTGACGAACCGGTAGCACCGCCGCAACCGTCACGTCCTGTGGCGCCGCCGAGTAAAATAACGACATCGCCCGGAGCAGGCACCTCACGGCGAACATTTTCGGCAGGAGCGGCAGCGATCACCGCCCCGATCTCCATCCGCTTTGCTGCATAACCGGGGTGATAGATCTCATCAACAAGACCTGTGGCGAGACCGATTTGATTGCCGTAAGAGGAATACCCGGCGGCGGCTGTTGTTACGATTTTTCTTTGAGGAAGCTTGCCGGGAAGCGTTTCTTCTATCGGTTTTGTCGGATCGGCTGCCCCGGTCACCCGCATGGCGCCGTAGACATAGGCTCTGCCGGAAAGCGGATCACGGATAGCGCCGCCTATACAGGTGGCGGCACCGCCAAACGGTTCGATTTCGGTCGGGTGATTATGTGTTTCATTTTTAAACAACAATAGCCAGGGTTCCTTTACACCGTCGACTTCTACGTCGATTTTTACCGTGCAGGCGTTGATTTCTTCGCTTTCGTCAAGCCGGTCAAGTTTTCCTTCTTCTCTCAGCGCTTTTACGGCTATAGTCGCAATATCCATCAGACAAATTGGTTTTGTTCTGCCGAGTTTTTTTCGGACAGCGAGATACTGCTCATAGGTGTCCTGCAAAAGCTTATCTTCAAACTTCACATCGTCAATGACTGTCAGGAAGGTTGTATGACGGCAATGATCAGACCAATATGTATCAATCATACGGATTTCGGTAATGGTAGGATCACGTTGTTCTGCGATAAAATACTGCTGACAAAAAGCAACGTCATCTTCATCCATAGCCAGTCCGTATTCTGCTACGAACCGGGAAAGTTCATCCTTAGTCAGCTTCGTAAAACCGGTCAGTGTGTTGACTTCGGTAGGGATCTCATAGTCTACTGACAGCGTTTGCGGCAACTCAAAGTCGGTTTCTCTGGCTTCTACCGGATTGATAACATATTTTTTTATTTTGGAAAGTTCATCACTGGAAATGCTTCCGGTCAGAACATAGATCTTTGCTGTACGGATGACGGGACGGTCACATTGGGCACTCAATTGGATGCATTGTGCTGCCGAATCGGCACGCTGATCGAATTGTCCCGGCAAATATTCAACAGCAAAAGCCGTTTCACTATCAAACGAAAGGGTGTTGTAGATGTTATCTAACTGAGGCTCTGAAAATACGGTCAGTACAGACTTGTTAAATAATTCTTCGGAAATGTTTTCCGCATCGTACCGATTGATGATACGCAGATCCCTGAGCCCCTTGATCCCCAAAAGTGAAACAAGTTCATGCTTTAATGATTTGGCTTCATGAGCAAGCGACGGCTTCTTTTGAACATATATTCTATATACCACTGTTTTTTTGCTCCTCTCTTAAAGCCTTGGCGCCAATGTCTTTTCTAAAATACGCATGGTTAAAATGGATTTTTCCGACATTGTCATATGCGGATCGGATAGCATGCTGCAGATCGTTTTCTACAGCAGTTACTCCAAGCACTCTACCGCCTGCGGTAGTAAGTTTTCCGTTTTCCGTTTTAGCACCGGCAACAAAAACAGTATCTTTTATTTCTGCGGGGATCGAGATTTCAAATCCCTTATCATAGGCAAGCGGATATCCTTCGGAAGCCATGATAACGCAACAAGCGGAGCAATTCTTAAACTTGACTTCTGTTTCGTCAAGCTTTCCTTCTGCGGTCGCCTTCATAATGGTAAACAAATCGCTTTCCAGCAGTGGTAAAACGACCTGCGTTTCCGGATCACCGAAACGGCAATTATATTCTATTACTTTCGGACCGTTCGCCGTAAGCATTAAGCCAAAATAGAGGCAACCCTTAAATGTCCTTCCTTCCCTGTTCATTGCCCGGATCGTGGGAATAAAAATGTTTTGCATGCACTGCTCGGCTATTTGTTCGGTATAAAACGGATTGGGTGCAATCGTACCCATGCCGCCGGTATTCAGCCCCCGGTCTCCGTCACCAATACGTTTGTGATCCATGGAAGATACCATCGGCTTTACCGTTTTACCGTCAGTGAATGCCAAAACAGACACTTCCGGTCCTTCCAAATATTCTTCAATAACGATCCTGTCTCCGCTTTTTCCGAATTTTTTGTCCTGCATGATTTCGATGATAGCGTGACGGGCTTCTTCTCTGGTGAAAGCAATAACAACTCCTTTACCGAGTGCGAGTCCATCCGCTTTGATCACTGTGGGGATCGGCGCCGTTTCAATAGAGCGCAGAGCGGATTCGGCATCATCAAACACTTGATACTCTGCCGTAGGAATGCCGTATTTTTTCATCAATCCTTTAGAAAAAACCTTGCTGCCTTCGATAATAGCTGCATTAGCACGGGGACCGAAGCAGGGAATCCCTGCCTCCTCCAGACGGTCAACTAATCCCAATACCAGAGGATCATCCGGTGCGACAACAGCAAAATTGATTGCATGATCCTTGGCAAAGGAGACGATTTCTTCAAGGTCACACGCATTGATGTTGATACATTGTGCATCGTCAGCAATACCGCCGTTTCCGGGAATGGCATAAATTTTCTCAATTTCTTTGTTTTCTTTTAATTTTTTTATGATGGCGTGTTCCCGACCGCCACCGCCGACAACCATTATTTTCATAATCTGATCCTTTCAGCGCTACCGTCAGTGATGAAACAGTCTCATACCTGTGAATGCCATGACCATGTTGAACTGATCAGCACATTCTATGACCAGATCATCCCGAATGGATCCACCGGGCTCAGCAACATAAGAAACACCGCTCTTTTTTGCCCTTTCAATATTATCGCTGAATGGGAAAAAAGCATCTGATCCAAGTGAAACGCCTGTTATTCTTCCGAGATAAGCTTGCTGTTCTTCATCGGTAAAGGGTGCGGGCTGTTCGGTGAAATACTTTTGCCAATTTCCGTCGGCGCAAACATCCTCTTCATTTTTGTTGATATATCCGTCGATGACATTATCCCGTTCCGGTCTTCCTAAAGTCGGCAGGAAAGGCAGATTTAACACTTTATCACTTTGCCGCAGGAACCATGTGTCCGCTTTGCTCCCTGCCAAACGGGTACAATGGATCCGGGACTGTTGACCGGCGCCGACACCGATCGCCTGACCGTCAAATGCGTAGCAAACAGAATTGGATTGTGTATATTTTAATGTGATGAGTGAAATGATCAGATCCCGGATACCCTCTTCGGGGATGTTTTTATTGGCTGTAACAATGTTCGACAGCAGTTCACGATTAATAGCAAAGTTATTCCTTCCCTGTTCAAAAGTGATGCCGAACACCTGCTTGCGTTCGGTCTCTTCGGGAATGTAATCCGGAGAGATCTTAACAATGTTATAGTTGCCTTTACGCTTTGTCTTTAATATTTCAAGTGCTTCTGGCTCGTATCCCGGCGCAATGATACCGTCGGAAACCTCCCGCTTGATCATGGTGGCGGTCGTTACATCACACACATCGGAGAGTGCGACCCAATCGCCGAAGGAGCACATACGGTCAGTACCTCTGGCTCTGGCATACGCACATGCCAAAGGAGAATCGTCAAGACCCTCAATATCATCAACAAAACAGGCTTTTTTCAGTTTTTCGGGCAACTTGATACCTACAGCTGCCGAAGTCGGGCTGACATGCTTGAATGAAGCGACTGCAGGAAGTCCTAATGCTTCTTTCAGTTCCTTTACTAACTGCCACGAATTAAACGCATCCAAAAAATTGATATATCCCGGTCTGCCGGAAAGGATCTCGATAGGAAGATCACTGCCATCCTGCATAAATATTTTAGCAGGTTTTTGGTTGGGATTGCATCCGTATTTTAATTCAAATTCTTTCATGACCGTTCACCTCATGCATTTTTATTGATCAATTCTTCACTGATTTTCCCGCTTTGTAAATCGGTATACCGTACATAGAGCGAAATCTTATTTTCATCATTCAAATGATCCCAAATATTTCGGGTAAACGATTTGATGTCATCGTCAACAGCTACTCTTTCGGGTTCTCCCTGAAACGTGGGAAGCGGATTTCCGTCGGTGATATAGGTGTGAATAAAATGTCCAAGTCCGGGCTTGGCTTTATAGGAGAACGTGTATCTCGCACAATCGCTCCCGTTTTCATCAATACTTTTCAAGATGCTCATTTCATAGCTGAAAGAACCATTCTCAAAAGTTGAGATGCTGCTGATACGTGGGGTGAAGTTAGGAGCATCCGGTTCAAATTGACGTGTTTCCAAAGACTCCTTAAAGGAAAGTCCGTTTTGCAATCCGTCATAGATGGTATCGGTTTGATCACCGTTGGTGACGATCAGATGGTTGCTATATTCACGAACAGCCGCATAAATGATCAAACTGGGATCTTCAACCTTTGAGGCATCAAAAGGCTCGGTAAAAACAGAACCGTCACGAACGGAAAAAACACGATTACGGCTGTTAGCACTTCTGCCCATAATAAAATAGGCATTCACAGCAAATTGACCGTTAGGAGATGTTCCGGTAATAATGCCTCTGCCAACATACGGATTTGAATCAATTAATTCTCCGATGTTATTGATAGAATAGATACTCATTTATTCTTTCCTTTCCGTCATTTTCTTTGACACTTTTTCGACCGCTTTTGGCAAAATGATCCATTCCGCCTGTTTCATTACCCGTTTTTGCAATGATTCCGGGGTATCATTCTGTAAAACACTGACTGCTTTTTGTAAAATGATTTCGCCGCCGTCCGGGATCTCATTGACAAAATGAACCGTAGCGCCGGTCACTTTAACTCCCTTTTTCAATGCTGCCTCATGCACTCTCAGCCCGTAAAAGCCTTCTCCGCAGAATGAAGGGATCAGCGAGGGATGAACGTTGATGATGCGGTGATCATACTTTTTGGTAAAATTCTCACTAAGCAGACACATATAGCCGGCGAGAACGATCAAATCAATATGATATTCAGCAAGAAGTGAAAACATCTTTTCTTCAACAGCCGCCATAGAACCGTATTCTTTTTTTGATACGGTGACTGTGTCAATACCGTTATCCTCAGCCCTTTTCAAGGCGTAAGCAGTTGGATTACTTGAAATCACCAGCTTGATCTCGCCGCTTTTGATGACATCGTTTTCTTGAGCTTCTATCAA
Organism: Acutalibacteraceae bacterium; assembly: GCA_045597885.1. Classification (GTDB taxonomy): domain Bacteria; phylum Bacillota; class Clostridia; order Oscillospirales; family Acutalibacteraceae; genus UBA5905. The sequence continues at coordinate 7,750 of JAZLKY010000280.1, forward strand.
CGCTTGCAGATTCGTCCCGCCACCGGAAACAAGCACGGCGATATTGGCTTTAGCCTTCATCTTGTCTTCCACCCATCCTTTCATGAGCATAAACAGAATGGATACCGATACCCGTTCTGATACAGCGTGTCAGTCGATTCTTATTTTTTCATCCGAACGGACGATCCTGCCGACTGCGTATGCTTCTTCCCTGTTTTCTTTTAAAACGGTCAACGCCTTATCTGCATCCTCTTCAGAAACAATGATGCTCATACCGACACCCATATTGAAGGTGTTGAACATATCGTGTTCGGAAATGTTGCCGGTTTTTGCAATTAAATCAAAAATCGGCAAAACCCGAACCGCCGACTTGTTTATGACGGCTCCGAATCCTTTCGGAATACTTCTCGGAATATTTTCGTAAAATCCACCGCCGGTAATATGAGAGATCCCTTTGACCTTAACACGTTCAAGCAGTGACAGAACGGGCTTAACATATATTTTTGTTGGTGTTAAAAGTGTTTCACCAAGGGATCTGCCATTGAGCGCTGTCAAAGGCTTCGTAATATCGGTTTTTTCGACATCGAATACTTTTCTGACAAGAGAAAAGCCATTGGAATGGACACCGGAGGAAGGAAGCGCAATGATCACATCTCCTTCACTGACCGTCTGGTTGTCAATAATGCCTTCGAGGTCAACGATGCCGGTGCAATATCCTGCCAAATCGTATTCTTTTTCCGAATAAAAGCCCGGCATTTCTGCCGTTTCTCCGCCGATCAATGCGGCACCTGACTGGACACAGCCCTCACAAACACCCTTGACGATATCGGCAATCCTTTCCGGAACGTTTTTTCCGCAAGCGATATAATCGAGGAAGAAAAGCGGCTTTGCTCCACAGCAAATCACATCATTGACACACATGGCAACACAGTCAATGCCAACGGTATCATGCTTGTCGAGTAAAAACGCCAGTTTGAGTTTTGTACCTACTCCGTCAGTGCCACTGACGAGTGTTGGCTTCTTCATCCCCTTAACATCCAAAGTGAATAAACCGCCAAATCCTCCGATGCCTGAACAGACACCGGGCGTAATGGTAGAAGCAATGTGCTTTTTCATCAGTTCGACCGCACGATAACCGGCAGTAATATCTACGCCGGCATCTGCGTACGCTTTTGAGCTTGAATTCTCTATCATTGTTTATTCCTTTCCGTCCCAGCAATAGGTACACAGATCACAACGATCTATGCCAATGGCTTTTTGTAAGCCTTCAATCGTTTGAAATTCCAGCGAGGCTAAGTGTAACTTCTCACATATGGACTTTCTTAATTGCTGACCTCTTTCGGTATCACGGGAACTGTATTCAGCCAAATGCTTCATGCCCATTTTTCCTTCCAGTTCCATAATGATATTGCGTGTCAAAAGCTCCATATCCCCTGTGGAACGGGAAAAATTCAAAAACTTGCATCCAAACATGATCGGCGGACAGGCGGAACGCATATGGACTTCTTTCGCCCCGCATTCATACAAAAAATCCACCGTTTCCCGCAGTTGAGTGCCTCTTACGATTGAATCATCCACGAACAACAGTTTTTTGCCGTTGATCAGCTCGCTGACGGGTATTTGCTTCATTTTGGCAATACGGTTACGTTCTTGCT
>JAZLKY010000281.1:0-2372 GCA_045597885.1 Acutalibacteraceae bacterium
AAAAACATTTGTTTTTTAACAGACCCATTTTTCGAGGATAGGGGAAATATCCGGTCCGATTTTTTTATCCCCATTTTATACTGTGAACTCCGTCCGGCGAATAATGTGATCCTGATAGGGCTTGGACAGCTCTACAATATAGCCGCTCCATCCCCACACCCGGACGATGAGATCGGGATAGTTTTCGGGGTGACGGCGGGCATCCAGCAGACGGTCCCGGTTGATGGCATTGATTTGCAGTTGATGGCCGCCCCGGTCAATGAACAGTTTGACCAGCATGGCGACTTTTTCCTCGCTTTCTGTATTGCGGAAAACGGTGTCATGGACCTCCATCGTCAGTGGACCGCCGTTCACCGTCTTCCGCAGATCAAATTTCGTAAAGGATTGGATCATTGACAACGGTCCCTGCAATGGCACATCCAGTGCGGGAGAAAAACTGGAGGAATACGGTTGCCCCGCCAATCTGCCATCTGCTGTTGCAGGGCAGTCCTTGGCAAATTCTACATAGCCCTGTGCACTGCCTGTCCCCGCCCGGCACACGCCCCGATCAAAAGCAACTCCGTTCATATGGGTGGAGAAAGCATCCATCAGCCGGCAGGCGATCCCGTCCACCCGGTCATCGTTGTTGCCCATCTTCGGTGCATCCTGCAACAGCTTGCGAACCCGGTCATATCCCTCGAAGTTGGCTTTTAGTGCTGCCAACAGGGTCTCTTTGTCTACTGTTTTGTCTTCATAGACACATTGCTTCACTGCCGCCAGGGCATCCGCCGCATTGGCAAGCCCGGCACCGTGGAAGCCGATGTTGTTATACTTTGCCACCCCGGCGTTGAGCATCTTCCCGCTCTCCAGTGTCCCTTCGATCATCAGTGACAGCATCGGTGCCGCCGCAAAGCGGAGCGGTGAGCGGCGCAGGCGGATACAGTCTGCCTCCATCACTTCGTCGAGGTGTGCCATCAACTGCTCAAAGGTTTCGCTTCCGGGCAGGTGATCCCGGATCATCTTGCCGATCAGCACCGGGTAATTCATTGCTCCGAAGTTGGGGATATCTGCGCCTTTGCCGGGAATGATGTACTCCCAGCACGCCGCCACCGCATAATCCCGTGCATCCTCCGGTGCATAGCCTAAAGCGATCAGTCCGGGGACAACGACATCGTCATTGCTGTATTGCGGGAAACCCAGTCCCTGCTTGGTCAGTGCTGTTGCTTCCCGGTAGCGTTCGATCGGGGTGGAACGGTTGACACGCAGATTGATCTTCGGATCAATGAGACACAGTTCCTTTGAGGCGGTCATGCACAGGGAAGACAGTTCATTATACTGATCCTGTCCCTCGGCATCATATCCGCCGAGTACCATGCTCTGACCGTTGTCTCCCTGCTGAACGCCCCGATAGAGATCGGTGTCAAAGTTGAGATCAATGAAGTACAGTTCCAGTGTTTCGAGCAGGTCTTCCTTCGGTACCCCGGCGGCACGGTCTGCCGCATAGTACGGGTACATATACTGATCAAACCGTCCCAGCGTGAGATGATCATATTTCGGGCAACAGCGCAGGGCAAAGATGAGGATCTTTTGAAACAGCAGGGCTTCATAAAACGTGCGGGGCGGTCGTGCCGGTACCCGTTCCAGTGCTGTCGCCAGTGGGGACAGTCCACGGTCGGCGGCGGCATCCTTCACTCGCTGACAAAATGTCATCACGGCATTCAACTCGGTCAGCAGACAGCCGAAAAACAATGCCCCGGTGTCATCGACTGCCGGCAGGCGTTCTTCCAGCTCCCGGCAGATGTCTGCCAGCCCCCGCTTCATCAGCCGGGGATAATCCGGTACGATGTTGCCGGAATAGGATTCCGGCCGCTCCCACTGACAGTCATCAATGCACGGCAGTTTGGCGACCGTTCGGTGAAAACCGAACCGGTCATTTTGATAAAAAAGCGGGTGCTGTGCTTCCAGTATTGTTTGCAGTGCTTCCGCTTCCGCCTGTGTCCGGCACAGATTTTTCGGCTCGTGCGGCAATGGGGGCGTGGGGTCGGTTCGCAGATCCCGATAGGTGCGCTGTCGGTACCAGGAGAGCATTTGTTGTACTGTTGATGTCATAAGATCACTCCTTCTATCCCATATTCTTTCCAAATCGCTTGGTGCGGTTCCGGCGGCTGCTCTTCTGAAAAACCGGGGCGGTATTCCCGCCCTGCCAGTGGATATTTGCCTCCGGCAAATGGATTGTAGGGCAACAGTTCTATCCGCCGCACACCCCGCTCGCACAGGAATGCTGCCATCTGCCGGGTGTTTTCTTCCGTATCCGTGACACCGGGGATCAGTGGATGGCGTACGCAGAACGGCACGCCGCTTTCGACCAGAAGAGAAAAATTATCTAAAATGGG
>JAZLKY010000282.1:0-3262 GCA_045597885.1 Acutalibacteraceae bacterium
CCCAGTGTCAGCACCACCTGCAAATGCGGGTGGTCTTTTTTCATGATCTGCAGAAATTCTTCTTCATTTTCCGTCCCGGCGTATCCGGCGGCTTCCACCTCGTTGAGGATCAGACAGGAGATCCGGTCAAGATCGACCTGCCGTACCGTCTCATTGAACGGAGAGGGGTTGAGTACCGTCTGCATCCCCTTGTTCGCTGCCTGTTCCAGCAGATACGGCAGTTCGCTGATCTCATTCTGCGTGAGCAGGATATCCCCCGGCGCAAAATCCGCCAGCACCCGGTCGATCCATTCCCGATCCACTGCGCCGTTGGCACCGGCGTGGATGACGATACAGTTTTTTCCGTCTTTGTCCACCTGGATGAATGCCTGCCCGGTCAGCCCGTCCGTCTGTCGCAGATACCGGCAGTCAACGCCCTCTGTCCGAAGCAGATCGGTCAGTGGTTGTCCGTCTGTCCCCACGCACCCGGCATGGAAGACATCTGCCCCTGCCCGTGCCAGCGCAATGGACTGGTTGAGCCCTTTGCCGCCCGGAAACCGGTCGACACGGTCGGCGGAGATCGTCTCTCCCGGCAGAACGATATGCTCCACCCGGAAAACATTGTCAAAATTGCAGGAACCGAAATTCAATACTTTCATCCTAATGTTCACAGCTTTCGTTTCTTTACTTTGCGGGTTGTTCGGCAGGACAGTGGGCATCTTCCCCTACGGTTTTGCGAAGCAAAATCGCCGCCGCTCTGGTGGCGAAAGCCGTAAAACGCCGAGTTTGAAAGAGTAATCTTTCAAACAGAATCATCCTTCCCTTTTTTCATTATACCGAAAGGAGACCGGCTTTTCAAGTATCTATTTTGGAAGGCTCTTTTCTTATTTCCGTGAAAGGTTGCGAGCGACAGAAAAGGATAAAGAAATCCGTGAAAGCGTTTGAACGAATCTTCTTTGGAATAAGGGATTGGCGCCCCTTTTCATATACAAAACACAATAATGAATATAAAAAATACTATATGTATATACAATCTGCCATAAAATGCTGTTTTTTATATACGGGATCATTTGTTGGATCGGTGATTTGCGGACAGATCTATCTGTCGGCTGTTCTTTTCCCGTACGATATCGTTTGCGGTTTTCAAACAAAGCCGGAAAAAGGCGAGAAATCATTTTTGCACCGTTGGGTACAATAGAGGCGGAGGTGATTCTCATTGGATCAAGGAATCCTGTCCGCCGGAATAATCACGGCATTCAAAGATTTTTTGCGCCGGGAGGATAAGAGCGAAAACACGACTGAGAAGTATATCCGAGATGTGAACGCTTTTTTGTATTCGCAAAACCCACGGCGGGATGTGTAGCGTGCGGCGTCCCCGACGCACCGTATTAGTTGTTAGGCGGTAGCTGTTAACTGTTAGAAGTTTAAAACCAAGCATTCCGTGGGGGCGAACATTGTTCGCCCGCCGGGTGTTTTGCCAAACGCATTGACTCATCCGTAGCGTGCGACGATAAAGTTATGAGTTTGCAACTATGAGTGATGGGGTTGAAATGTAACCCACAATCGTATGTAAGCCGCGGGCGTGAGACGATCGCCCCGTTGCAAATTCAACAATTATGCATTATTTCACAGCCGTCTGTACATCCGGGTGACGGACGGAGCGGCGGTATTGACCGGGGGTGACCCCGGTTTTTTCTTTAAAGCAGTGGGTAAAATATGCCTGCCCGGAAAATCCGCAGCTCTGTGCCACCGTCGCCAGAGGCAGTTCGGTGGTTCGCAGCAGTCCTCTTGCGGCATCAATGCGTTTGGTGAGCAAAAACTGACGGGGCGTTTCGCCGGTGAGGGCGGTGTATCGCTTGTGAAAATAGATCGGGCTGAGGTGACAGTCGGCGGCGATCTGTGCCAGTGTCAGTGGTTCGTGAAAATGGTGATCCATGAACGCACGGGCGGTCTGCACCATACCGTCGGCGGCAAACGGCTGTTTCTGTAACCGTTGTTCTTTGATCAGCATATCCAGACAGTCCAGCACACGGGCGGTAACGGTGACAGCGTTTTCTTCCGGGTTTTCCAACCACAGGTCGCAGATCGAGCGGATCTGCCGCCGCAGACGGTCGGGGTCAGACACGCAGAACACCGGCGGGCATCCGTTCAGCTTTGCGGCGAGCGACGGTTCATCCATGGAAAAATGCAGAAACAACGCCTTGAAATGCAGACGGCTCTGCCGTCTGTCCCCCGGTTGGGCGAACAGTACGGTATTCTGCCGGACGGCATATGCCTGTCCGTTGACGTAACTTACACCGCCGTCTTCGGTAAAAAACTCCAGTTCATACCCCGTGACGGTGCGTACGGCGGTGGTGTCCTTTCCGGGAAAATGGATGCGGGAGTTGAAGATCCCGCATCCGGTCAAGGTCGGCAGATGATCCATGATCCGTCCCCCAAAAGATAAGATTTTGATAAAACAAAGTAATATATTGCAATACAATCCCTGCTTTTGCTGCTATGATTGTATCATGACAATAAGAAATTGTAAAGGGGGATCATCATGAAAATAACAGACATCAAGGCATTTTTGGTCGACTGCTACCGTACCAACTGGGTGTTTGTGAAGGTGTATACCGATGAGGGGCTGACCGGCGTCGGTGAGGGAACGCTGGAATATAAAGAGATGGCGTTCCTCGGCGCACTGGAGCACATCAAATCGGTGCTGATCGGAGAAGATCCGCTGGATATCGAGCGGCACTTCCACACCCTGTACCGGGATGCCTACTGGCGTGGCGGAGCGGTATTGATGAGTGCCCTGTCGGCGGTGGAAACGGCGCTGTGGGATGTTTTAGGAAAGCATCTGGGTGTGCCGGTCTACCAACTGCTCGGCGGTCGGGTGAATGACAAGGTGCGGATCTATGTCAACGGCTGGTTTGCCGGGGCAAAAGAACCGGAAGAATTTGCCGCCAAAGCAAAAGAAGCGGTCACCCGTGGCGTGACGGCGCTGAAATGGGACCCGTTCGGCAAAAACTATCTGCAGATGCCGTCAGCCGAACTCGACAAGGCACTGCGGTGTGTGGCGGCGGTACGGGAAGCGGTTGGCACGGGAGTCGATCTGCTCATCGAGGGACACGGCAGATTCAATATCCCAACGGGTATCAAAATTGCGCAGGAGCTTGCGCCCTTCAAGCCCATGCTGTTTGAGGAGCCCGTTCCGCCGGACAACCTCGACGCGCTGAAAGCCGTCCGCGACAAATCCCCCGTCGCCATTTCCGCGGGCGAGCGTCTGTACAGCCGCTGG
>JAZLKY010000283.1:0-4501 GCA_045597885.1 Acutalibacteraceae bacterium
CTTTTCTCTTTTTGCGTTTTACCCCCACCCACCCCCCTCCGTCCCGGCGTTCCCCCGAGACCCCTCCCCGACAAGGGAGGCTTTTTTTGTTGCCGTAGATTTTGCGGGTTGCTCGGCGTCGGCAGCAAGCAGCCGCCCTACAGCTACCTTTGATGAATCTCAATGATAATTATGCATTGTGAATTATCTAACGGCTAACAGCTACTGGCTAACGACAAAACGGGGCTGTTTAAAAACTCTCGGTTTTAAACAGACCCGTTATAAGTCAGCACATATTATTTTGCCAAAAACCGTTCATGGGCATCCCGCAGTTCCTTGCTGGTTTCTTCGGGACAGGTCGGGTTACAGTGCGCCCAGGCGCCGGTCTCACTGGAGGCGTTGAATTTTATCTTAGTTGCGCTCCGCATCGGCGGATAGAACGCAATGTGCCAGTGATACTGTGCGCTGAGGTCCTCCCCGTTGACCGGCTCATTGTACATGCACATCATGTAAGGGAACTTGTAGCCAAACAGGCTGTCAAGCATACCGGCGGTCTGCCGCAGGGTTTCTGCCAGGCAGGAGCGCTCTTGCGGGGTGAACTCGGCGATATTGGACCGATGGTCGTTGGACATGATATACACTCCGTAAGGGTATTCCGAGAAGAACGGCAGAAACACGGTGAAATACTCGTTGCGGAAGATGACCCGGCGACCGTCACCGATCTCATGCTTCAGCCAATCGCAGAACAGGCACTTCCCTTTCTCCGCATAATGCTTTTTGGCATTGGCGACCTCCAACTCCAGCTTTTTCGGCAGGAAGGAATAAGCATAGATCTGACCGTGCGGATGGGGCATGGTGACACCTACCGCTTCCCCCCGGTTCTCGAAAATAAAAACATATTTATGTTTTTTGTCTGCACGCAGAGCCTCATACCGTTCTGCCCACAGGTCAACCAGTTTGGTAATATGCTCCTGAGACAACTCCGGCAGGGTGACAGTATGCTCCGGTGAATACAGGATCACCTCACACTTGCCATAACAGGGGGCAGTCTCAAAAAAGTCGTCCGCCACCGCATCCGGTTCGGGCGGATTGTCCGACAGGGCGGGAAAATCGTTGTCATACTCATACACGTCAAAGGAATCCGGCACCTTCCCACTGCCGGGGCAAAACGGGCAGTAGTCCTTGGGCATCTGCGGCCGGTTCTGCCGGTGGGAGGCGATCATGATCCAGTCGTCAGTCAACGGGTGTTTACGCAATTCTGCCATGAGTTATCAAGACCTTTCGTCATTTCAATTACAGTTTTTCCAGACATACACCGCCGCAGGGACGGATGTTCAGTACATGGCAGGAATTTTCACCGAATACCTGCTCCATCACCGTCTTAAATTCATCCAGCTTATCCAACGGGACAAAGTTCTGCGTCGTCCCGCCGAAACCGCCGCCGTGGACACGCCAGGCGCCTGTGCCGTCCAGCACATCCTGCGCCAGCGCCAACGCCAGACTCATCCCCTGCTCCCGGACATTGCAGGCGGCATATACGTTCTGCAAATATTCAAATGAGGAATTGCCGGAGGCGATCACCAACTGTTTGAAAGACTCAAAATCACCATCCCGCAGTGCCTTGACTTGCAAATCCACCCGCTCGTTCTCATTAAAGAAGTGGATGGCACGCAATACTGCACGGTCACCGTGTGCCTGCCGCAGAGCGGCAATGTTCCTGAGCAGCTTCGCCTTGGTAACCTGCCGCAGAACGGGGACACCGAGAGAAGCCGCCACCGCCTTCATCTCGCCGGGGACAGCAGCATATTCATCGGTAAGATCGGCGTGATTACCGCCGACATCCACAATACACAGAGCGTATCCCGTAGAGGCAAAATCGAAATCCACCCGTTCAATGATCGGATGAGCAGGATCGGCAAAATCTATGGTAATAATGTTGCCGACGGAAGATGCCATCTGATCCATCAGCCCGCAGGGCTTGCCGAAGAAGACATTTTCGGCATATTGAGCGATCTGGGCGATCTCGACAGCATCCACCCGCCCGTCATTACAGAGGTGATCAAGGATCACCCCGATCAGTACCTCAAACGCCGCCGAGGACGAAAGCCCCGAACCCTTGAGTACATTAGAGGTGGTGTAAGCATCAAACCCGGCGATGGCATAGCCCAATTCGGCAAACCGGGCGGCAGTACCCCGGATCAAAGAGGCAGAGGTGTTCTCCTCCGTCTTCACCGGAGAGAGGGCATCCAGCCGGACCTCGTCCATGGGAAATCCCTCAGATTTGACTCGGATGATCCCCGCCGCCGGACGGACGACGGCGATCACATCGAGATCAACACTGCCCGCAATAACACGGCCAAAATTATGGTCAGTATGGTTGCCACTGATCTCGGTGCGCCCCGGAGCGGAAAACAGCCGCAGCTCCTCCCCACTGTCACCGAATGTCTTCACAAATTCTTCTACTGCCCGGATATAGCGGGTGCGTTGCTGTGCCACCCGCTTTTCACCATACAGGCGGGTAAAAGCGCCGTCATAAGTACCGGCGTTGATCCTGTCGATCAATGCTGCTGAGGCTGACATAACCCGATCATCCTTTCTGTTTTATCGTTCCTTATTACCATTATAGAAATGCATAGAAAAAATAACCATGCTTTTATGTATTATTTATATGGACAAATGTTGCAAAGTGTGGTATCATGGAAAGGAAAAGGAGGATGGATATGGAGGAGTTTCGTTATTCTTTCAAGGACACCTTAAAAGAAAATGCGGGGCTTTCGGTTTACAGTACCGGTTTTGAAAAATGCACCGCCAACCACAGTTGGGGACCGGCACTGCGGGATCACTATCTGATCCACTATATTTCTGCCGGACAGGGAGTGTTCACCTGTGATCAGCAGAATCGCCTCCTGCGGCAGGGAGATCTGTTTTTGATCGTGCCAGGAAAATCGGTGAGTTACCGTGCCGATCCGTTGATCCCGTGGGAATACAGTTGGGTGGGATTCAACGGCACGGATGCCCGCCGTCTGATCACATTAGCAGGCTTCTCCGAGCAGAAGCCGGTATTGCATACCAACGATCCGGCACAGACCAGCCGCCGGATGCGCCGGATCGCCGACGTCAGTGGCAGTACCGCCGCCGCCGATGCCGAAATGGCAGGAGAACTGATCCTGTTCCTTGCCCATCTCATCCGGCAAAACGGTGCACATACCGAAGATACCCTGCATCAAAGTTATGTGTCTAATGCGTTGCGCTTTATTCAGTACAAATACGCTTATGACATCGGGGTGAACGATATCGCCCGCTATGTCGGCATCAGCCGAAGTCAACTGTACCGGGCATTTTTGCAGGATTTTGGCATTTCTCCCCATGTCTATCTGCAACGCTACCGCATCAATGAGGCATGGAGTTTGTTGCGTACCGCTCCCGTCTCGGTTGCGGAGGTAGCAGGATCGGTCGGATTCAATGATCCACTGTATTTTTCCCGTGTGTTCAAGTCGGTCAAGGGCTGTACGCCTTCCCAGTATCAGCGACAGAACCGTTGACCGGGCTTGGCACGGTTGTCAGAAATAGCCGAAGGGAGTCGAGCCCGATCGCTGTCGATCCCCTTCGGCTATTCCCTTGTCACTCAAAGCCGTCCCGGAAGCGCTGTTAAGCCGTCTACCTTTACAGTAATGGCGGAGCAACGGCGCTTTTGGTTTGGCGGTAAATCCGGCGGTTGATTCAGCCGAATTTGCGGATCACTCAATGGAAGGGCTTACATGTTCTATCAGATCTCACCGATCCGGCAACGGCAACAGCAGTGGAACAAGCCGCTTGCGGGAAAAATGAGGCGCCTCTGTTGGGAAAAAGATCCCGCCGCCGGACAATTCCGTCCCGCCCGCCCCGATGAGCACCGAGCGGGCGGCGGCGATTTCGGCACTTCCCCCTGCCATGTAATAGGTGTCGGTATGACTATTTTCATCTCCGTATCGGGTGATCTTGGCAAGGCATAGCCGGTGCTGTCGCTGTCGGCAGTCCTCTTCGAGCAGATCATGCAGGCAGGGGATGTCCACCGGAACATCTTCTCTGACTTTCAGTACAGCAAATCCCAATCCGGGGAATGCCCGATAATCACGGGAAAACAGGACGGATAATTCCGTCTCCGCCAGCAGTTGTTCCCGCAACCGGGCGAATAAGGCTGACGGCTCTTCCCTACTGACATCGGCAAGCCAATCGGCGGCACGGCGGTCATCCGGGCAGGTCTTGGCAGGAGAAAGCCCCTCTGTATCCAGTAGGATCGCCCCCAAGGCGATACGGGCAACATTGGCATCCGGCAACAGGTTCTCCGCTTGACATCGCAATATCACCAGTGTCGTGGCTGCCCCCACCTTCCGGATGCAGACATCCGCACCGGGGAACACCGTTCCTACCGCCGGGATATGATGATCGGTGATGGCGACCGTGCGGGCAAGCAGAGCGGGCGGTTCGTCGTGGTGATCAGTCAGCACGATCGGCAGAGTGTGGTTTTCGGGGCGCAGTGTTG
>JAZLKY010000284.1:0-3157 GCA_045597885.1 Acutalibacteraceae bacterium
CGGCACTGACAGTCGGGGCACTGCTGGGGAAGATGCTGTTTGATCACTGGAAAAGATACCCGGTGAATCACATTAATTTAGACCACACGATCGTCATAGACTCCAAGTATTCATTGACTGTCTATATCGCCTTATATGTGGTGGTCATGGCGTCGGCGGTCAGGACACTCATTTTGCGTCAGGGTATGAGTTACAATGACTACTATTATATGGAAGGGAAAGGAACCGCCGGCTTGAAGCTTTTGGCGTTTTTCCTTTCCTGTCTGACGTGCTTTTTGATCATTCGGGAAGAGAAATACCGACGTGTCATCTATGTTTTGACAATTATACTGATCTCGATCTTCATGATCAACGGTACCCGATCTCAGGCTTTGCCGTATTTGATCCCGTTGACACTCTTCTATTTCTACTATCGAAAGGGAAAAATAAAACACAAGGTTTTGTTCGTTTTTTTGGGATTCCTTATTTTGGAGACCTTAGGATTGGCGGGCTATATGCGAACCGCCAGCATCGGTGAACGCAGCGTTTGGGATTATCTGATGCAGGGACCGGCAGAGAATATCAAAGGTATTCTCTTTGAAATGGGGATGTCGGCGCAGACAGCCACGCTGACGATCGCCCAGATAGACAGTGGGATGCCGTGCAGTCTGTCGATCCCCTACAGTATCATAACGGCTGTCATTCCAGCATTTTTGTTAAAGATCGTGGGGATTGATGCCCCCGCTATCCTCAAGCCTGCTACCTGGGTGACGGATCTGGTCCATTCGAAGGATTCCGGGCTGGGATATTCGTTTGTGGCGGAATGCTATCTCAATTTTGAAAAGCAGGGATGGCTGTTTGCTATCTTTTTTGGCTGTTTGATGGTGTTCCTGGAATACGTATCACTGAACAAATTAGAGCGCAATTTCTCATTCTTCCCGGCGGTCGTTTTTGTCATTCTGAGTAATGCCGTGTTTTATGCCCGTGGACAGATGAATTACCTGAATCTGTATATGCGGTTCTCGTTTTATTTCTTCATTGTCTATGCGATCCTGTCGGTTTTGCCTTTTACCAAGCGGGTGTTCTGCTGGCGATCGTGAAGTCCCTATTATGACAGAAAAAAGGACACCGGCTTCGAAAGGTAATGATTTGTTTCGTTATGACGACTCCAATTCTGCAAGAAAGGATGCTTTCGCATTGCGAAAGCCAGGTGAAAAGTATGAAAGCAGTGATCTTGGCAGGAGGATTTGGTACAAGGATCTCGGAAGAATCCGCTCATCGCCCTAAGCCTATGGTAGAGATCGGCGGTATGCCGATCCTGTGGCACATCATGAAGGAGTATTCCTGCTTCGGCGTGAATGAGTTTATTATCTGTGCCGGGTATAAGCAGGATTATATCAAAGAATGGTTTGCCAACTATTTTATCCATACCTCGGATATCACCTTTGATTTCAGCAAAGGAAACGAGGTCATCGTCCATCGCAAGTATGCCGAGCCGTGGAAGGTGACAGTGGTGGATACCGGCTTGAATACCCAAACGGGTGGCAGAGTGAAGCGCATTCGTGAATATGTGGGGGACGAAACTTTTTTCCTCACCTACGGTGATGCGGTAGGGGACATCCCGATTGATAAGCTGCTTGCCTATCACAGGGAAAACGGGAAGATCGGCACGGTGTCGGTGTACAATTTCGGGCAGACCAAGGGCGTGCTGGAGATCAAGGACGGTATGGTGAAGGCGTTCCGGGAAAAGTCCGACCTCGACGGCGATTTGATCAATATCGGATTTATGGTGCTTGTGCCTGCCTTTTTTGACTATATTGACGGAGATTCGACCGTGCTGGAAAAAGAGCCGATGGAAAGGCTGTTGCAGTCGGGACAGCTGATGGCATATACCCACCGGGGATTTTGGCAATGTATGGATACCGTCCGGGAACGGGAAAAATTAGAAAAGCTGTGGGCTTCCGGCAACGCACCGTGGAAAGTATGGAGTGATGAGAGATGATGCTGGATCTGTCTTTTTATAAAGGTAAAAAAGTCCTTCTTACCGGACATACCGGATTTAAGGGCTCATGGATGAGTTTTATTCTTGTAAATGCAGGGGCACAGCTTACCGGCTATTCTACATGCCGTGAAAAAGAAGTCAGTCTGTTTGAACTGATCGGTATCAAGGATAAGATAAATAACATTTGCGGTGATATCAGAGATCTTGAACATCTAAAAAAAGTATTTGCCGATGTTCAGCCGGAAATAGTAATCCATATGGCTGCACAGCCCATTGTACGTGAAAGCTATAAAGATCCGGTTTATACATATGAAACCAATGTCATCGGGACGCTCAATGTTCTTGAATGCGTGAGGCTTAACCCGTGTGTCAAGAGCTTCCTTAATGTTACGACAGATAAGGTGTACGAGAATAAGGAGTGGGAATGGGGATACCGTGAAAATGATCCTCTTGACGGATATGATCCTTATTCAAACAGCAAATCCTGCTCAGAGCTTATCACACACAGCTATCACAAGTCCTTTTTTGCGGATGGTATAACGGCGGTCTCCACCGCCCGTGCCGGGAATGTTATCGGCGGAGGAGATTTTTCAGCAGACAGGATCATTCCCGATTGTGTTCGCAGTACCCTCAAGGGTGAAAAAATCGCAGTAAGGAATCCGTATTCAACCCGTCCGTACCAGCATGTGCTTGAGGTCGTTTGTGCGTACCTGATGATAGCACAAAAGCAATACGAGGACAAAGCCTTTGCGGGTTGCTATAACGTCGGTCCCGATGATGTTGACTGTTTCCAAACGGGAGCGCTGGTTGATCTGTTTGTGAATAAATGGGGGGAAAACGCCGGCTGGACGGATCAGTACGACGGCGGTCCTCATGAAGCGAGTTTTCTTAAACTTGACTGCTCAAAAATCAAGTCTGTGTTTGGCTGGAAACCGCATTGGCATCTGGATACTGCAGTGGAGAAAACCGTCCAGTGGTACCGTGCGTGGAGCAATAATACGGACATTTTAAAAATAATGAATGATCAGATAAAGGAATATTTGACGATATGATGAAACGAGTTATTATAACGGGAGCGGACGGATTTGTCGGCAGTAACACCGTCGATTATTTTCTCTCCCAAGGGAAAGAAGTACTGGCACTGGATATGGCGGAAACACCCCGCCGCCTGTCCCC
>JAZLKY010000285.1:0-2694 GCA_045597885.1 Acutalibacteraceae bacterium
TGCCAACCGTTCATCCAGCTTGTCTTTTTTTTGTATGCCGAGTTTATACTTCCAATGGGCGGCAATACCGTACTCTGCCGTATAGTGCATTTCCCAGGTACGGATCTGCACCTCAAACGGAATCTTTTCTTTGCTGACGACCGTAGTGTGTAATGATTGATACATATTCGGCTTCGGAGTGGAAATATAGTCTTTAAAGCGATTGGGCAAAGGGCGGAACATTTCATGGACCAATCCGAGCGCATTATAACAGTCGTTTAAAGAATCCACAATGACACGCACAGCATAAATATCGAATATTTCATCAAAGGCGTGTCCCTGGACATACATCTTCCGATAGATCCCGGCAATACTTTTTACCCTGCCGAACATCTGTACCTTCAGATGATATTCTCCCAACCGTTGCCCGATGCGCTCCTGAATATCTCTTAAAAAAGAGGAACGCTCCTCTGCCCGCAGTGCCAGATTCTCTTCGATCTCCCGATAAGCTACGGGATCAAGTATCCTCAGGGACAGATCTTCCAGTTCTTCTTTCACCCAGCGAATACCCAGCCGATGCGCCAACGGAGCATAAATGTCCATGGTCTCCTTGGCTTTATCCCGTTGTTTCTGTTCATCCCAGGCGCTGCTTGTTCGCATATTGTGCAAACGGTCTGCCAGCTTGATGATCATGACACGCACATCTTTTGACATTGCCAACAGCATTTTTCTCACATTTTCTGCCTGTTGCTCCTCGCGGGTAGAAAATGTCATCTTGGTTATTTTGGTAACACCGTCCACCAAGGCGGCAGGCGTTTCTCCGAAATGCTCTTTGATCTCGGACAGTTCGACCGTTGTGTCCTCCACCACATCGTGCAATAAAGCGGCAATGATGGAATCGCTGTCCATCCCCATCTCCACCAAAATACACGCCACATGGATGGGATGGCAGATATATTCCTCCCCCGAACGGCGGCGCTGTCCATCGTGGGCAACGGCGGCAAACGCCAAAGCTTCCCGGATACGATCCAGTTGATAACTTTTTCCGCTTTCCTGTAATACGGTTTCTAATCGGGCGGATACGATCTCTTTGGTTTCCGTCTCTCCCACAGTCAAACGCCTCCTTTCTCCAATCGGTGCCACAAAGCTGTTTTGGTCAAATCCACCTTGCCGGCAGACGGCAACAGCTTCAACTCGATCCAATCACCGTGATCATCCATTTGCAACAGGGCAGCTTCCCGCCACAGTTCGATTGCAACCAGCAACACAGCAAGCCGGGGAAGCGTCTCCCCGTCTTTGTTCAAAGAAGCAACCGCATACAGCAGTTGTTCGGGAGTCCCGCACCAGTATCCCTGCCGGTGAAGCAGTGTATAAAACTGCGCCAATAACTGTCGGGACGGAAGCAGAGATGCGGTGTCCTCGACCGGCTCGTTTCGCATGATACACTCGAACAGCCGCAATTCCCGTTGCAGTTCCTCCCGATCGGTATCAGCATAACCGATATCCTTTATTTGTATACTGACATTCACCGAGCCACGAAATTCGTTTTTCCCCAAAGATACAATGCAGTTGACAATAGAACCGCAGGGAATAGCCAACTGGGATGCGGTGGTGTTGAACATAACCGCACCGATCCGTGTCCCGTCGCGGTTGAGTGAAAGCCGGAGATGCCGTCCGTTCCCGACAGGGGCAACATTATCCAACCGCACCCGAAAAAGTCCGAAAAGCGGAGAAGGATTCCCGTGACCAAAGGGTTCTAACATACTGATCAGTTGTAATTGCTCAACACAGATCTGCACCGGGCGAAGGCGAACAGTGACGTTTAAACTGAGAAAGGGCATCGACGGATTACTTTCGGCGGCAAAAGCATTGATCATCCGGCGAAATCCGTCAACAGATGAAACCGGCAAGCTGACCCCGGCAGCCTGTTCATGACCGCCGAAAGTGGACAGCAACGGTGCACAGTATTGCAACGCCTCATACAGAGGAAAGCCACTGATACTGCGTCCCGAACCGTGAGCGATCCCATCCTCCCCGTCGGACAGTACCACGACCGGCTTGCCATACAGTTCCACCAACTGAGCGGCAACGATTCCGAGAACACCGATATGCCATCCGGCACCGTCCACGACCAAGACCCTGTCATACAACCACATCGGATGCTGTGACAGTTGTTGCTTAGCCTGTTCCAAAATAGATACCCCTGTAGTCTGACGCTCAATATTGCATTGCTGTAATTCTTCTGCCAGTTGCTGGGCTTCTGCTTCTTCCGTCGCCAATAACAACCGCAAAGCCAGGGAGGGATCCCGCATACGACCGGCGGCATTCAGGCGTGGAACAAGCGAATACGTGACGGTGGATGCCGTCAAGAGAGTCTGATCACATCCGGCAACACGGCGCAATGCCAGAATACCGGGACGGCGGCTTTCGTTGAGAAGTCCCAACCCATGGCGCACCAAATCCCGGACAAAGCCACGCAAAGGCATAGAATCCGCCAGTGTTCCCAGTGTCAGCAGATCCCCATATTCCTGCAATATCCTGCTACCGTCACCGTCAAGAGCACACAACAGCAAAAAGGCGACACCGACACCCGCCTGATCCTCAAATCCGGCCGAGCAGTCCGTCCGGTGCGGATCAACTACCGCCACCGCCGCCGGCAGTGTCCCCTGCGGCTGATGATGATCAGTTACGACAATATCAATACCGTGCTGTGCC
>JAZLKY010000286.1:0-1108 GCA_045597885.1 Acutalibacteraceae bacterium
GAGAATGACAATCATTCTTCATACACTACAGTATTGTATCACGAACGACTGAAAAAAGCAACACATTTTTACAGATCGGTCCGCAAAGCATCCATAGGCGGCAAGCTCGCCGCCCGATAAGCCGGATAGACACCAAACAGCAATCCTACCCCCAGCACCGCACCGGCGATCAAAGCGGCTGTTTTTGCCGACCATACGGGAGTAAGTCCCATGGCTGTACACCCGATCTTCAGAATGACAGCGCCCAGACTCATACCGATGGCAGCACCGAAGAATCCGATCAACAACGCCGACAGCAAAAACTCCGCCAGAATCCTGCTCCGCCCTGCTCCCAGCGCTTTTTTGATCCCGATCTCACGGGTGCGTTCCTGCACAGCCGACAGCATCCCCGTCATGATCCCAAAGCCGGAAACGCCCAGTGTCACGCCTCCGATGGCGGTAAGCAGGAGAGAGAGCAGCGAAACGACCTGCTCCAACCGTTGGCGCTGAGTAGTGAGGTTTTCGGTGGTGAGGATACCGATAGAACGCTCCTGTGCCGTCAGTGCAGCAGTGATCGCCTGTTCCGCCACTGTCGGATCAGCCGATTCCGATACCCGCACGGCGATCTGATCAAAGGTCGATTTATCCGTTGCGCTCTGTACGGTGGTATACGGCAAATACAACATATAGGGGATGACCGCCGTCACCGTCTGCAACAGACTGCTCCCGGCGGCGGAGATGCCCACCACCGTCAGATCGACCGGCTTATTTTTCAGAATGGCGGTCACCGTTTTCCCCAGCGCCTGTGTTCCACCGAAAACCTCATCGGCAAATGCCTCATCCACCACACATACCTGCGCCTTTTCCGTCACATCACGGTCGGTGAGCATCCGTCCCGCCAGCAGTTCGAGCGAAATGACCTGATCAGCCCCGGAATCAATACCGCAAATCACCGATGACACTGTTATCCCCTCGGCGTCCGTCACCGAATAGCGGACTGTCAACGGCATGGCGTGTGTCACCATCGGCAGGTTTCGTATACATGTCAGACACGGTGTCGTCAATCCCTCAGAGGCACTGACCGACAGCCCGTTGATCCCCATATTCTCCAATTCCTGCCGGATGGCTT
>JAZLKY010000287.1:0-1705 GCA_045597885.1 Acutalibacteraceae bacterium
CAGCAGCACCGCCATAAACAGGTTGGAAAAAAAGGCGGTATCGTAGTCTTCATCGGTGGGGCGGAATTGCTGAACCAGTGCTGTACCGAATCCAGCAGAGACAAAGGTCATCGCAAAAGTGGTGAATACCGACACCACCGACACTACCCCATAGTGGCTTGGGTCAAGCAGGCGGGCAAGGACGATCGAAACGATCAGTGTCACACCCTGCGACATGAACCGTTCCGCCAAAGACCACACGAACCCCACAAAAGTCCCCGCCGATTTATTCTTTGATGCGTCGCTCATAGTCATCCATGCTCATCAAACACTTATCTTTATCGGAAATGATGAGATTCCTTTCTCCGCCGATCATGTCAAGCGGCCATTTGATCGCCAGCCGGGGATCGTTCCACATGATGCCACTGTCACCGGGTCCATAGAACGCTTCGGCACATTTGTAGCTGACGACCGAGTCCTTCAGGACAAGATACCCGTGTCCGAAAAACGGCGGAACTAACAGCTCCACCCGGTTCTCTCCGGTGAGGTCGAACCCCATCCACTGCCCGTAGGTCGGTGATTCGGGACGAAGGTCAGCGATCACATCATATACGTGACCACTGATACAGCGTACCAGCTTCGGTTGCTGTTTCTCTAATTGAAAGTGAAGAGCCCTGATCACTCCTCGCTTGGAAACAGTGTAGAACACTTCTTTCAGATCGTGATGAATACCGTTGGCTTCAAACACCTCGGTACTGTAATCCTTTATAAAGCCGCCCCGTTCATCCGGTGCATAAAACGGGCGGATCCGATACGCCCCCGCCAACGGCAACGCCTCAAAAGAAAATTTTTCGATCAAGATCATTCACCCTTTCCGGCATCGACTGTTTTCAGCCATTCCATTGTCATCCGGGTACCCTCTGCAAAAGAGACTGTCGCCCGAAATCCCGTATCCTCCGACAGTGCCGTCGTATCAAACACTGAAAGCGGCATATTGGTCCCCGTAAACGGCACATCTCCAAACAACGGCGGGTTGTCCGGCGCAAGTGCCGACGTCATCTCCGTAATAAATTCCCGCAATGGACGGGCGGTCGCGCTGCCGATCATATATTCACAAAACGGCTTCCCCTTTTCCGCAACAAGGTAGAACGCCCGTGCCACATCGGTAACATATACAAAATCATAATTCTGCGTTCCGGCAGTAAACTGCAGTGGCTCATGCCTGATGATCTTGCGGAGAGTGGTATTGACAAACCGGGGCGAATACTCACCCACCCCATAGGCGTTGGTGATCATCGGCCACAGCAGATCTACGCCGATATCTGCCGCCACCGATTTGCACAGTGCGTGAGCGATCATCTTCCCCATACCGTAAATATATGCCATACCGGGACGGGAACCCTGCGCCGCCACTGTTGCCGCCACTTCTTTTTCCATGATGCTGCCGGCACAGACAAATCGGGTACACCCCAGTTCTCCGGCAGCCTTCAGGCACTCTACGGTCGACAAGGCATTCTTCATCTGCAAATCATAATCCAACCGTTGCGGGCCGGCAGAACCTGCCCAGGCAAAGTGTATGAAGGTGTCATATACGCCGACGGGGATCGTCGCCTTCAATCGGTCAATATCGGTCACATCCAGTTGCCGATAGGTCAAATTCTCATGCGGGGACAGGCGGCAGGGCATTTCTGCCATATCCAACGCCAATACCTCTTTCCCTTGGGAG
>JAZLKY010000288.1:0-3956 GCA_045597885.1 Acutalibacteraceae bacterium
TGGGTCCTGCCCACGGTGGTGATCAAAGCCTTGGCGGTATTACCTTTCACGGCACGGGAATCCGTGCTGTTGTGCCGGAGGAATCGTTGGGCGGTGATCCTTGCCGGAGCGATCGGCGTCATCGGGTATGGGTTGACTGCCCGGATCCTGTACGGAACATGGGTGACGGCGGTAGCGGATGCTCTGCCGAATGTGTTGCAGGAGACGGTCAGTGGGTTGCTCTTTTGGTGGTTGGCACTGGTGTTGGATCGCCTGCACTTTAAACAGCGTTCGGGATTATAAATGAAAGCCATGCGTATTTGCCGAAGAATGCCGGCGGATACGCATGGCTTTTTTGATCCAAATGGGAGATCCCGTGTGTTTTTCCAATATTATTCCGGTGATCGCAGATAGGGCTTCGTTTTTTTCCGTTTTTAGAAGAACAATCCGTACTCTACAAAGCAATAGGTATCTGTCCAGTTGGGGTTATCCCCGTGTAGCCATAGGGGAGAGCGGTGGAAAAAGGACGGGGGACAGACACCGAGCGATTCGCCCTCGGTGAGGTGGAACGGTCCGAGCAGGTTGCGCAGATTGCCGATGACGGTGATCTCTACTGTATTTTCTCCTTCATGACAGGCGTCGGCGATATCGACGGTATACGGATGCCACATCACCGTGCCGACATTCTGTCCGTTGACCGTTACCGTGGTGACATTGGAGCAGAGATCACGGAAGGTCAACTGTGCGTTCGCCGCTTCTTCGGCGGTCAGCGTGACCGTCTTGCGGAAGGTCATGCGCCCGGCGAAGAACGGAAATCCCTGTCCTGCCAGTGCTCCGTCCGTCACGGTGCGGGGAGCCGCAGTGACGGAAAAACTGCCGTCGGCGCGGATGCCCCGATGGGGCAGCTCCTGCATCGGGCGGTCACTGACCACGCCGAAATCACCGATGATATACACCGCCTCGATCTCCATGTCGTAGGACAGTTTGTTCTTTTCCGATTCGAATTCCAAAGATTTTTGCAGGTTGTCCCGTACCGTTGCGCTTTGGTCGAACAGACAGGAACACTTTATTTCATTGTGTCCCTCATGCACAAAGGGGGCGATATCCAGCATCTTGAAGCAACGGTCAAAATAGGTTTCCGGCAGCACTTCGCTCACCGGGTGACCGTTGACCGTGACTGTAAAGATCTCCGGCGTTTCGATCACCAGACGGCAGACGGAAAAGTCCTTTTCAGCGACATCAAACGAATAGACCACATCGGTCTTAACCGGTCTGCCGAAGGCACACGCCATCTCCTGCACATCGCTGATGGGAATGTGTGTTCCGGCAGGTTCGCCGTCGAAGAAAACATCGGCATAGTCCAGTGTCAGTGCGTTGAGATCGCCGGAAACGATCTCCCAGTCCCCTTTGAGCTTGGCGGTGATGTCGGTGACGGATGCCGCCGGTGCAGACGGTACGGCAGGGTGATCGGCGTCGTCATAAATAAAGAACACGGCACTGCCGTTCTGTGGCAAAAAGCCGGAGACGGTCCCCTGCCCGGCGGCGGCGGCGGTATATTCCGCCGCCACTTCTTCTCCGCCGAATGCATCGAACCGGGTGGCACTGCCGCCGTCCACAGTGAATGAAACCTGGCGGGCGTGATCGGTGGGATTGACCAAATATACCATCGTCATCTCCCGGTCCGGGAAGCGGCGCAGAGTAGCCAGTACCGATGCGGTTTTCGGCTGGCGCTCATACCGCAGGGCGATCTGCCGTGCACTGTCCGGTACGGCGGCGGCGACTGCCTTGTGGGGGGCTGTGGAACAACCGTCCGCCAGCTTCTCCCATTTGTCGGTAGGGATACCGTCGATGAGGGTGGGGATCTGCTCGGTAAAGAGCAGGGTGCCGCCCTGTGCCTTGAATTCCGACAGCAGACGGTAGGTGTTTTCTCCGAAGCAGACCGACGGTGGCACGATGATGACGGAATACTGCTGAGTGCCGACGGTCAACATCCCGTTTTCCACCTTGCCGTGGCGTTCGAGAATCCGTCCGTCGCCCAAATGATATTGCAGTTGGTCTTCTTCCAGCGATGTCATGGTTTCGAGCATCGGCCAGCAAATGGCGTTGGCGGATTCCGCTTCTCCGTCACGCAGGTTCACCCAGCCGGATTCCACCGTGTGGAGGACGAGAATGGGCGCATGTACTTCCCCCTCGGCAAGCAACATCCCGATACGGCTGACCATGTCGTTGAACAGCCGGTATTCTCCCCACCACGGCTGATGCCGGAACAGGGAGGCGGGGTAATCCCGCTTGCGGATGCCCCGCAGAGAGTATCCCTCAAGATGCTGACACAGGTAGTTGATCCCATGTACCATCTGATGCTCATATATCTTCCGCAGTTCTTCAAAATTAACATTCCATCCGCACATGGCGAAGGTTTCGGACAGGATCTGCTTTTTGCCTAATTGGTGAGCGACGGAGGATAATTGCATCTCTGTCTGAACCCACGCACAGTTGCGCCCTAAATTGTCCATGCCGGGAATATCCATATATTCATAAGGCGGCATACAACAACCGTTGGAAAGAATATGATCGTAAAAGCCTTCTTCCAGCACCATGTGTCCGGTGAGCCGTACGCCGTTGTCGTTACACCACCGGTAGATCCGCCCCATATAGTTTTCGGCAAACAGGTCCCGTACCAGCTTCCAGAACCGGTAGCGAGTGACCGCACACCCCGGAATATCGACAAACAGTCCCGGCAAGGCGGGCAGGATGGACTTGCCGTAACGGGTGGTATATTCCCGGTCAAGGATCAGTGACCACGGAATGCCGTTACGGGAAACCTGCGGCTCATCGGTGAAAAAGCCGTCCATCTTGCCGAATTCTTTCCCCATCCGATCCCGGTACACGGCGTGGGTGGAGGCAAGGAACGCATCAATGACCTCGTCGTCCAGTGTATCAACATAGAAGGGATTGATGTCATAATAGAGATGGTGGTTCTCCTCGCCCACCGTGACGTTGGTGACCGTGTGCGGCTGATGTACCGGCGCTTCGGTCACCTCATGGCGCAGATATTTTTGCTGATACCGTTCGCCCATGCCGTTGACGATCCCGCCGCCGAATCCGCTGGGCCATCCGTTCTCGTCATATCCCCATGAATGCATTTCCCGCTTCTCTCCCTCACGGGTGGCGGCGAGGATGTTGTTGAACCATTCCTCTGACAGGTAGTCAGTCTGCAAACCTCCACGGGCGTGCATGAAATAGCCGCCCAGTCCGGCATCATCCATTTCTCCGACCTGCCGTACGGTCTCCGCCGGATCAAGCTTTTCGTTCCAGGACCAGAATGGGGCGGGGCGGTATTGCTTCGGCGGGTTTTTCAACTTCTTGCTCCATTGATCATTTGCATTTATGCTCATAGTATTCGATTCCTTTCCTTGCATGATTGAGGATGATACAAGAACGGTGTGATTTTTATGATCATACCATGTTGAACTGCAGGAAGCAAGTGGGAAAAAAACCGAAAAAAATGCAACAATTTTTTGGGCAGGGATAAAGAAGAAAAAACGAAAAAACATTTTCTTTTTTTTACAAACGGGGGAATGGAACCCTTTACACATGGGTAAAAATATGGTATACTAAATATAATTATTCGGATTTCTCTTTTGCATCGTTTTGCTCTTTCCGAACATGAAGAAAGCCGACGGTCAAATGCTGTTTTCAAAGGGGGAGAGAGATGGACTGGAAGCGCCCGGATCCCCGGATACGGTGGGTGTGGATCTCCTATATTTTACTGATGACGCTGGTCCCTGCGGCTATGACGGGGATCGCCCGGTGCTTTTCCGTGATCCCCCGATGGGCTGTGTGGCTGTTTACCGGTATTTGGGGGACAGCCGCAGTGCTTGCCTTGACGGTGTATGTCCCGTTGCGCTACCGTGCCGCCCGCTATGCGGTGGACCGTGATGGCCTGACGGTGGTCAGTGGCGTTTATTTCCGCAATC
>JAZLKY010000289.1:0-3580 GCA_045597885.1 Acutalibacteraceae bacterium
GGAAGTAATGCCGCACGGTATTCCCGTTCTGTATTGACCATGGGCATCATATGGCAGTCATAGATTGTTCCACGGGCAGAAGCGACCGTCACTGACCTGGAATTCTGAGAAGAAAGTGTTTGAACTGTTTGCGCCTCAGCCACTCGGTACAGATGGAACAGGATTCCCCCATAAACAAACAATAATAACCCGAACAGGGTAAGACCTTTTTTTTGCATTCTTCTTCCACTCCGTTTCGGACGTAGAATGCGCCAAAAAGCACGAACCTATTCGGGTTTGTTTTTGTTATACCGTAAAAGCGTTCCTTTTTTTAATGCCCGCTCGCAGGGGATCAACACAGTCATCGTTGCATGAGGAGCAGAATCAATCGGATGACCGCCGGCATCCAGCATCTCTTTAGCTGTAATGTAAAACGGCTTTCCACCCGGTTCGAGAACATCAAAAATATCACCTTTGAAAAACCGGTTGCGCTGACTGACACGAAGCCATCCATCCTGCCAGCCCTCAACAACAGCCGCCACTTCATACGAACGGATATAGCCGCCCTCCTGCAAATGCTGCGACGGCATCCCATAATAAAAGCCCGTACCGTAAGGACGATGACTGATCTTCAGCAGCTCCTCCCGGATCCATTCCTCCGGTACATAATCCGCAGAAAAGCCGGATGCGACATAACCGTCCACTGCCTGCCGATAGGCATTAGCAGTAACTGCTGTATAATAGGCTGACTTGGCACGTCCCTCGATCTTAAACGAAGAAACCCCCGCCTGTGCTAATTCAGCCACATGATCAATCATATTCATGTCATTGGAATTAAAAAGATAACTGCCTGTTTC
The DNA here is from genome assembly GCA_045597885.1 of Acutalibacteraceae bacterium. GTDB lineage: Bacteria > Bacillota > Clostridia > Oscillospirales > Acutalibacteraceae > UBA5905. Next base: position 837 of record JAZLKY010000289.1, read on the forward strand.
GTCCTGCTCCAGCGTCAATGGTTGACCCGGCCGTGTTTCCTCCGTCACATAATATTTCCAACGGCAAGGTTGAGCGCATTCTCCATGGTTAGCATCCCGCCCCGTCAAATAATTAGAGATAACACAACGACCGGAATATGACATGCAGATCGCCCCATGTACAAAGGCCTCCAGTTCCAATTCGGGCGATGTCAATGCACGGATTTCCCGAATTTCCTGTAAGGACAGTTCTCTTGCCAGGACAACCCGCTTGGCGCCTAATTGATGAAGATATATAGCAGAAGCGTAATTGACCACCCCAAACTGGGTGGATATGTGTAATGCACAATGCGGTGCATACTGTTTTGCCATCATTACCGTTCCGAGGTCACTGATGATCAACGCATCAACGCCTATCGAATCCAAGAAGGAAAAATAGGCGGGCAATCCGTCAAGGTCATGATTCCTCGGTAAGATATTACAGGTAATATAGACCTTCTTACCGGCACCGTGAACATAAGATACTGCCCGTTCCAGTGCTTCCCGGCTGAAGTTGGCGCAAGCCAAACGCATCCCGTACTGTTGTCCGGAAAGATAAACCGCATCGGCGCCAAACATAATAGCGGCTTTAAGACGTTCTTCATCCCCGGCAGGCGAAAGGACCTCCGGCTTGTTCTGTGCGATCATCCGTACACTCCGATCCCGTATTTTCTGCAAACAGACTCGTGTTGTGCAAAAGTCTCAGAAAAATGAGCAATATTATCCGCATCTGTCGCAAAAAAATAACATTTGACAATAGCCGGATCATTTGAAGGATTTAAAACTGCTTTTATTGCTTCGATTCCGGGATTATTAATAGCTCCGGCGGGTAATCCCTGCCGTTTGTAGGTATCATAAGCATCATTTGTCACTTCTATGCCGGGAAGAGACGGCAAAATATTGCGAATATATTTTTGAGTCGAATCACACTGGAGCAATGGATAAGGCGATCCGTCCGCCAATCGGTTTTTCAGCACTCTGGAAACGCCTGCCATGTCTTCCTTCCTTGTAACCTCTCCTTGGATGACGGAAGCGGAAACGATCACGTCATCCAGCGTCGTTCCCTGTGACAGGATCTGCGACTGTATCGTCTTATCTATTTTCTGTGAAAAATTCTCCAGCATTCTGTCAACGGCTGACCAACCGGAACCCGCCTCATAAAAGTTATACGTATCAGGGAACAAATACCCTTCCAGCCGATAGATCCTGCCGACATACTGTTCACCGTCGGCGGCTGTCGGAATATCCCGGATAAAATCATACTCAAATTCTCCGTTGACCACTGCATCATAAAATTCATCTGAGGAACAAACATTTTTTTCTTCCAACAGTTTTGCGATCATTTCTACCGTGTAGCCTTCCGGTATCGTTACCGTCACCGTCTTTCGTGGCGTAGATGTCTGTAGCGTATCAATAACCGTTGAATAGCCCATATCGGCAGTCAGCGTAAACATTCCCAACTGGTATTTTCCATCGGATTTGGTCAATTTGGAAAAAATACGAAAAACCATCGGATGATCAATGATTCCCTTTTCTGCCAAAATGTCAGCGATCTGTTGGGTGGAAGCCCCACGGGGTATTTCCACATCAACAGAGGTATTATTCTTGCCGATCGCCAGCGAATCCATCATAAAAAGAATAGCCCCGTAGGCGATCAGCATTGAAATGATCAAAATAACAGTAGTATAAATGATCTTTTTCAAACATCCCGATTTTTCGGAAGAACTCCAAGCTTTTTCCCCGGAAGTAGCTTTGAGTGAGATCAATTCATCTTCGGCTGAAGGATCTGGCTTTTTTTCGCCAAACCCGGATACTTCCTGCAAAATTTCGTTCAATTCTTTTTCTTCATTCATACCGTTCTCATTCCTTTTGCTATTTTTCAGCCTTGATTCGTCGCAGATAGTTTTCTGTGGCTAACAACTCGACCTGTCTGTCATACCGTCCGTGGGGCAATGTTCGTTGCACACAAGCACTGTAACATATCCCAACAATATTCCCCTCAAACCGTGACAGAAAACGATCATAATACCCCTTGCCGTATCCCAGCCGATACCCCTGCCAATCATAACTGAATGCCGGCACCAAACAGATCCCCCGTGTGTAGTCGGTCAACTTTTCCGCTTTTTCGGGATCGGGTTCCAATACGCCGAACGAACCGGGGTGCAGCTCTTCTAATGATCCAATGAAATAAAACTCCATATCCCTGGTTCCGGGCACACAATACGGCACAGCCACCCTTTTACCGTCTTTCAAAGCCTGATCAATTATCTGACGGGTATCCACCTCGATCGGCGTTGAAACATAGGTGAGCAAAACAGCATTACGCTGATATTGCCACAAACGGCGTACCTGTGTCGCCACCTCGGCATCAATCTTTTTTCTGATATGAACAGGCATCTCTTCCCGCAGGCGGCGGTACTTTGCCCGCAAATCATTCTTTACCTGACGAATATCGTTTATCGGCATTGCATTGAGTCCCGAATCGTGTCGGCAGTATGTCGGTCAATAAAACAAGCGACCAATTCCAATGCAAATTCCACCGCCACTCCGGCTCCTTTTGCCGTAGTGTTCAACCCATCTGTGACAACTGAGGCTTCCTCAATATATGCTCCGGTCAGTTTTTCTTCAAATCCGGGATAACAAACTGCCTTCTTCCCCATCAGATAATTGCCTTGACCGAGAACAGAGGGAGCGGCACAAATAGCACCCATACGGATATCATGCTC
>JAZLKY010000290.1:0-2071 GCA_045597885.1 Acutalibacteraceae bacterium
TGAGCAGATTCGGGAAGGTCGTGACCGAGTGAAAAGCGGTCGGCTGCGGCTTTGACCAGGTGTCGCCGTGGTCATCGGAAACCGTAACATAGTGATAATCACTTGATGTCCGCAGGTAGCACACCAGTTGACCGTCCGACAGTTCGACCACCGTCGGTTCGATCCCGGAGTTCTCCCACCGGGGACCTTTGTGCGGCGGGGCGGGGACAAAACGATCGGAGGGCAGGATATCGACCGCCCGCCAACTTTCGCAGTCATCATCGGAGATGAGCATGACGGAATGTCCGTCCCGTGCGGCGGGGATGATCACCCGATCCGCACATGCGAGGAACAACGGTTCTTTCATGCAATTCTGTCCGAAATCCAGTGGCACGACGGTGACATCGTGTGAATCTATCCCCGCATCGGAGTAACAGATGCAGGTCGTGTCATCGACATCATCGGTCACGCCGGCAGTGCCGAGAGCGAGATATCGCCCCGTTTTCGGGTTGCGCCACGCCGCCGTCATGGCATCGCAGTCGGGTTTGTGCAGTTTCCAGGGCAGTCCGCAGTCCGTGGAAGAATAGTAGACCTTCCCGTTGCCGGGCATATTGTCATACAGCCGGATCTCCCCGTCCGGCAGAGAGCAGAGCCCCCGCCACGCATAGGTGATACCCGCACCGACCACGGTCGGCTCATAGATGTTTTTGAGAAAAGCGGCATCCTCGTCTGACAGCATCCGCTCCATCACATCAATGTACAGGTTGTTCATTTAGTTTTCCCCCATCTGCTTTCGCACAGAACAAATCTGCTCTTCGACCGAGCGGATGCCGGTACCGCCCTCGCTGATGCGGCGGTTTACACACTCGTTCAGATCCACCGCTTCGTACACATCCGTATCAAACAGATCACTGAAGTTTTTATACTGTTCGAGCGGCAGGGTTTCTAGGATCTGTCCGCTCTGGATGCACGCCGAAACGATCTGCCCGGAGATCTTGTAGGCACTGCGGAACGGCAGTCCCTTTCTGACCAGATAGTCTGCCAGATCGGTGGCGTTGATGAATCCTGCACCGGCGGCTTTTTTCATATTCTCCGGCAGGGCTTTCATGGTGGCGAGCATCCCGGTGAATACGTCCAGGCAGTGCCGGACGGTATCGCAGGCATCGAAGATGCTTTCCTTATCCTCCTGCATATCCTTGTTATAGGCAAGGGGCAATCCCTTGAGGGTGGTGAGCAGTGCCATCAGATCACCGTAGACTCTGCCGGTCTTGCCCCGCACCAGTTCCGCCATATCGGGATTTTTCTTCTGCGGCATGATGGAAGAACCGGTGGTGAAGGCATCTGATAGCTCCACGAATTTAAATTCCCAACTGGACCACAGCACGATCTCCTCGGAGAAGCGGGAAAGATGCATCATCACAAGCGACAGATCGCTCATCAGTTCCAGTGCAAAATCCCGGTCGGATACCCCGTCGATGGAGTTGAGACAGATGCCGTCAAATCCCAGTCGCTGTGCTTCCATTTGTCGGTCTGTAGCATAGGTCGTCCCCGCCAGCGCACAACTGCCGATGGGAGAAAAATTGAGCCGCTTGCGGGTGTCCGCCAGCCGATCCCGATCCCGGCACAGCATCATGGCATATGCCATCAGATGATGTCCGAAAGTGATGGGCTGTGCCCGTTGCAGATGGGTGTAACCCGGCATGATGGTCGCCTTATATTCTTCCGCCTTGTCGGTGATCACCGTCAGCAGATTTTTGAGTTTTCCGTCCATCTCGTCGATCTCATCCCGCAGATACAGCCGCAGATCCAGTGCGACCTGGTCATTCCGACTGCGGGCGGTGTGCAGCTTCTTTCCGACATCGCCGAGCCGCTCGGTCAGTACCTGCTCGACGAACATATGGATGTCTTCGCAGGTCGGATCTATCGCCAGTTTGCCGCTGGTGAGATCGTCGAGAATGCCCTGCAAACCGTCGATGAGGGCTTCTGCCTCGTCTGGGGTGATGATGCCGGTACTGCCCAGCATGGCGGCGTGCGCCATGCTCCCGGAGATATCCTGCCTAACCATACGGCTGTGAAAAGATATGGAGGAAGT
>JAZLKY010000291.1:0-1437 GCA_045597885.1 Acutalibacteraceae bacterium
GGCGCAGTTCCTCCTCCAGGCACCCCACTGCCGGGGCGTAAAGGTTGTCCCGGATGTCGGTGCAGAGGATGCCCACCGTCCCCGTGTTGCCGGTGCTCAGACTACGGGCCAGACTGCTGGGAGTAAATCCCTCCCGTTCCATGACCTCCAGTATTTTCCTTCGTGTCTGTTCCCGTACATTGGGACTGTTGTTCAGCACACGGGAAACTGTGGCAATGGATACGCCGCTCTGTTTTGCAATATCATAGATATTCAGTGTCAGCACCTCCCTATGTAAGCCCTTACATTTTCAGTATACGCTACTTGTTCAAAAAAAGCAAGTTTTTTTTTCCGATGTTTAACGAAGCGGATGTGATCAGCTTTAGCCCGGACAGTAAAAGAAGTATGTTTGAAATCCTGATCGGTAAGCTTGTAGTCCATAACCTATTGTTTTTCGCAGGGAGCATTTTGCCGCCATCAGATGCGGCGGGAAAAAAGCGGGAAAAACGGTGCTTTCGTTATGCTATCCTATGGATGAAGAACGACCGGTCTTCTTCATAGGGATGCCCATGCTGACGGGAGGCGTACCCGTAGTAACGGGGTTTGGTTTCCGCCAGCCTAAAGTGAGAGAGGAGGTGAGGAGAATGCCTGTAACACGACCTTCGTTATTTGAAAACGGAGAAGAGATGATGGAATTGTTTCGGGAGTTTTGCCGGTTGATCGCTGACGGCGGATTTGAAGAAACGCCGACGGATACGGAATTTGTTGAGTGGCTGTATGTGAAATACCGGCGGCAGATCGACCGCCGGACGATCAATCAGGCACTGACACGGCTGATACCGGCGATTCAGAGAGAATTTGAGGCGGTCCGGGCAGATGTTATCGTTCACGGGGCGATGGTGAAAGTCTATCAGCCGCAGGCAGCGTTGTTGGCACTGAAGAATCTGTGCGGCTGGACGGACAAACAGGAAGTCAAGACGACGGCAGATATCAACATGGCGAATGCGATCGCCGAGGTGGAAGCACTGGTGAGCATGCGATGACACGGGAACAGGCTATTGGACTACTGCTCGACGAGCCGGATGCCTTCGGCAGGGTGATCGGCTTTGACCGGCTGACCGATCTGCACCGTGACTGGATACGGGACATGGTCACCGGTAAGGAAGACATGACCCTGCAGGCTCATCGGGGATCGTACAAGACCACCTGTGTGTCACTGGCACTGGCGACCGTGATGGCGGTTTATCCCAATCGCCGCCTGCTGTTCATGCGAAAGACGGAAAGTCGGAGGGCCAAGCGGTCTTAGGAAGACAATAGAGAGGGACAACTCCTTGGCTCACAGAACGACATGGCTACGATCCGACTTGGATCGTACAAGACCACCTGTGTGTCACTGGCACTGGCGACCGTGATGGCGGTTTATCCCAATCGCCGCCTGCTGTTCATGCGAAAGACGGA
>JAZLKY010000292.1:0-2602 GCA_045597885.1 Acutalibacteraceae bacterium
TCCCGTTCTTCCGCTCTGGCATCCAAGGCGAGCGGCTATCCGATCGCCAGAGTGACTGCCAAGATCGCCCTCGGTATGGCACTGGAGGATATTCCGGTGGCGGGCGGTACGGCGGCGATCGAGCCGAGTCTCGATTATATCGTCGCCAAATTCCCCCGGTTCCCGTTTGACAAGTTCCCCACCGCCCCCAATACCCTCGGCACGCAGATGAAGGCGACCGGAGAGGTCATGGGCATCGGTTCAACCCTGCAGGAGTGTCTGCTCAAATCCGTGCGTTCTCTGGAAATCGGTGTCTGCCATTTTCATATGGCAAAATTCGATAAGCAGAGCAATGACGAATTGTTTGCCTATGTCCGGGAGTTCCGGGATGATAATGTATATGCCATCTTTGAATTGCTCCGGCGGGGAGTGACGGTGGAAAAGCTGTATGAGGTCACTGCTATCACTTCACTCTTTTTAGAGGCGTTTGCCGACATCGTAGAAACGGAAAAAGAACTCAAAGCATGCAGAAATGATGTGACGGTACTGCGTCGTGCCAAGGAGAAAGGGTTCTCCGACCGATTTATTGCCCGGATATGGTCACAGCCGGAAACGGAGATCTATCGCCTGCGTAAGGAGAATGGGATCGTTCCCGTGTTTAAGATGGTGGATACGCTCCACACCGGCACGTATATTGCTTATCTCTACTCCTCCTATACCGGGGAGAATGCTTCCCGGCTGACGGATAAAAAGAAGATTGTGGTGCTGGGTGCCGGACCTATCCGTATCGGTCAGGGCGTGGAGTTTGACTATTCCACCGTCCATGCCGTGCAAACCATCCGGCGGGCGGGCTATGAGGCGATCATTATTAACAACAACCCCGAAACCGTGTCCACCGACTATACCACGGCGGACAAGCTGTATTTTGAGCCGTTGACACCGGAGGATGTGATGGCGATCATCGACTTTGAACAGCCGGAGGGCGTGGTCGCATCGCTTGGCGGACAGACAGCCATCAACCTGGCAGAGCCACTGATGAAACGGGGCGTGAAGATCGTCGGAACAGACTGTGAAGCCATTGAACGGGCAGAGAACCGGGACAGTTTCGAAAAGATCCTGCTGTCCCTCAATATCCCACAGCCCCGTGGTGAGGCGGTGACACGTATTGAGGACGGTGTCCGGGCGGCGGCGGAGATAGGCTATCCCGTTCTGGTACGTCCCTCCTTCGTGCTGGGCGGCCGTGCGATGCAGATCGTTGCCAATGAGGCACAACTGCGGCACTATCTCAAGACTGCCGTGGAGATCGACGCCGACAAGCCTGTCCTTGTGGATAAATATATCCAAGGGAAAGAAGTGGAAGTGGATGCCATCTGTGACGGCAGAGATGTGTTCGTCCCCGGCATCATGGAACTGGTGGAGCGTACCGGCATCCATTCCGGTGACTCTATCAGTGTTTATCCGGCATTCAGCATTTCCGACCGGGTGAAGGGGACGATCCTGCAATATGCGAAGAAGCTGGGATTGGGCATCGGCATCCGTGGACTGTACAATATTCAGTTTATTGTGGACGCCGAGGAGAATGTTTACATTATTGAGGTCAATCCCCGCTCTTCCCGGACGGTTCCCTTCCTCTCCAAATCTACCGGCTACAGCCTGGCGGATATCGCCACCGAGGTGATACTGGGCAAAAGCCTGAAGGAACAGGGAATATTCGATCTGTACCCGCAGGAAAAAGAGCGGTTCTATGTCAAGGTGCCGGTTTTCTCATTCAATAAGATCAAGGGGCTGGATGCGTATCTGTCTCCCGAAATGAAATCTACCGGCGAAGCCATCGGATATGATGATAAACTCAACCGAGCACTGTACAAAGCATTGCAGGCCGCCGGAATGCGTCTGCAAAATTACGGTACGGTGTTTGTGACGGTGGCAGATGAGGATAAGGCGGAAGCACTCCCGCTCATCCGGCGGTTCTACAGCCTTGGTTTCAATATTGAAGCGACGGCGGGTACGGCGCAATTCCTTCGGGAGCAGGGGATCCGTACCCACATTCTCAAAAAGATTGATGAAGATCCCGACATGATCCCGGATGCGATCCGGCAGGGACACATCGCCTATGTGATCAACACCCGTGATCTCGGTTCGGATAAAGAGGCAAGTGACGGCAGTACCATCCGGCGGCTGTCCACCGAGAACAATGTGACCATATTCACCTCTTTGGATACGGTACGGGTACTGCTCGATGTGCTGGAAGAGACGACACTGACCATCTCTACCATTGATGCGTGAGGTACGGCATGAAACAGACACACTTTACGGTGATCACTAATGTTGCACTGACGGCAGATGTTTTCCGGATGGATCTGCAGGGAGACACCGGCGCTATCACCGCTCCCGGACAGTTCGTCAATGTCCGGCTGGACGGCAAATTCCTGCGTCGCCCCCTCTCGGTGTGTGATGTGGCGGGAGATACCCTCACGCTGCTATACAAGGTGGTCGGCGGCGGTACAGAACAGATGAGCCGGATGCCGGCGGGAACGGTATTGGATATCCTCACCGGATTGGGGAACGGATATGATCTGTCGCTGTCCGGGGAGAAGCCCCTCCTGCTTGGCGGCGGTGTCGG
>JAZLKY010000293.1:0-1521 GCA_045597885.1 Acutalibacteraceae bacterium
CCATTCCGTCGAGGCAATCAGAAGGAGCCGGTGTACTGTTGCGGAACGGATGCGCCTGAATAAAAACACTGTCCGGCAGCTTCACCTCCCGGCGAAACGCCTCAACGCCTTTTTCGAAATAATCATACCCCTGCTCCAGAACATGCCGATCCACCCCGTAGATCAGATAGTCATTGAACGCTTCCGTGAAGCGGATCTCGCAACCGAGATAGACCTTGATCCCGTACTGCGGCGCCAGTTCTTCCAGTTTAGCATATTCTTCCATATAACGGTCGATGGCTTCCCGCTTCGGTAGCCCCGCCATAATGGAATACTTATGCATATAGTGGTTAGTCAGACATAACGCATCAACTTTTTTTGCGGCATAGATCTCCAGCAACTCCTGTGGTGTCACCTCACTACAGGTGCTCGCCGGTTTGGTGTGGCAGTGCAGTTCTATGCGGTACGGATATTCCCGTAACAACCGTTCTTTGATCTCCATTGTACCGTTCAACTCCTTTACGATCCTTCAAGCCTTCCTGCTCCATTCATCCGTATCCAGCATCAATGTTACCGGGCCGTCATTAAGCAGCTCCACCTGCATATCGGCACCGAAAATACCTGTCTGCACATCTGCTATGCCGGCTTGGCGAAGGCGTTCCACCACCCGGTCAAACAGAGGCAGAGCGATTTCGGGACGGGCAGCACCGAAAAAATCCGGACGGCGCCCGTGACGGGTGTTGGCGCACAGGGTAAACTGAGACACCGCCAGCACACTGCCACCGATATCGAGGACCGAGCGGTTCATTTTACGGTTTTCATCCTCAAACACCCGCATCCCCGCAACTTTATCCGCCATAATATCCGCTTGTTCCGCCGTATCACCGTCACAGACACCTACCAAAAGCAGGATGCCCTGTCCGATCTTACTCACCGGTTTTCCGTCTACCGTCACCTGAGCGAAAGTAACACGCTGAAATACCGCCTTCATTGCAAAAACCCTCCACTGTCAACTATTGCCCCGTTCCACGCTGTCCACCGACTCGATGCGCTTGAGGCGATCAATGACCATCTGCAAATGATCAACGCTGTTTACCGCCACCGTCATGGTAACGACAGCACTGTTCCCTTCCGTGTCCCGTGCGTTGACCGAATGAACAGGAATGTGCAGATCCGCCAAAGCCATAGCCAGTTTGAGCAACAGATTGGCATTTTCACTGGCGGTGATCCGCAGATTGGCATCAAACTCCGTACGCTGTGTTTCCTCCCAATGCACCCGGATCCATCTGGCAGGATCCGATGAGGCATCAATATCCCGTGGTACATTACTGCAGTCCCGACGGTGTACCGACACCCCATATCCTCTGGTAATAAATCCGATGATCGGATCTCCCGGCACCGGGTTACAGCACTGGGCAAACTTGACAAGACAGTTTTCCATGCCGTCCACAATGATGCCGCCCTTATTCTTTGTCCGACGCACAGCAGGTGTCAGCGTTGCCAGCTCCGGCTCGCTCTGCGCCTCTTTCTGCTGCAGGCGGC
>JAZLKY010000294.1:0-4657 GCA_045597885.1 Acutalibacteraceae bacterium
CATATTGCCGTCCATCCGCAAGGGCAGGCACGGTCATGCATGCCCAAAGCAATACGACGCCCGTAAGCGTCACTATGATTCTCCACAGTCGATACTTCACCGCTATCACCTCATACCCATAGGTATGCGGCAAAGGAGTCGATTAGTCAGCCTTATCGGCGGAATGTTTATCTTTTTTGGACAACAAATCTGAAATTTTATCAACCACACCCGGCAACATAGACAGAATACGATCCGATGTTTCCGGCTTGGCAACAATAGGCAGAATGTTGATCTCCCCGTTCTTGACGGTCAGCATAGCCACCGGCGTAATACTGATCCCCGCACCGGAACCGCCACCAAAAAGACTGCCGGCATTCTTTCCGGGAAGATCAGAGCCACCGGAAGCGAACCCATAGGAGATCTTGGATACGGGAATCATGACCGTACCGTCCTCCATGGTGATCGGTGAACCGACAACGGTATTGGCATCCACCATTTCCCGAATCTTTTCTGTGGATACTCCCATCAAACCCTCAACATTGTTTGACATACTATTTTGCCCTCCTTATGATTTTGCGACAGCGTTCTCGACGCCATCTTTGAACTTAAGCGTTAACAGCATCTTCAGTGCATAAAACAGAACTTGATAAGAGCGGATGTGCGCTCGAACTTCCCATTGTACTGCGCTGACGGACATAAGGAAATTCGGTTCGACCCGGATCTTCTTCCGCCTGATCGGAATGGCTTTTTCCAAAGCAGCCAAAGCAGGATACAGTATGCCGCAAATCCTTCCATACAATATAGCCGTATCCGAAGGTTCTTCCGACGATACCCGCATTTCCAGCCACAAGCGATCTATCGTTACGGATTTAAAAAATGCACCGACGGCCTTCCCCGCCAACTCCAAGGTTTCCGCAATGATCGACAGGGTAGCACTCAACCCGTCTTTATGAAATGATTGTGATAAACTGTCACGGATGGTTTGAAGACGGGAACTTGTTTTGCTTTTCGGCTTATCTTTTGGCGAATGTTTGGCTGTCTTCTTTTTCTGCTGCTCAGTATGCTGTTCTTCCTCCTCTGCGGACGAAAACAGCAAAATCGGAATACCAAAAACCCGCAGTCTCACCGTCAGTTCTTGCCGATATTCCATCCGCAGACCAACGGGAATGAATAACACCGCCGCCACCAAAGCGATCAGACCGAATAAAATATACAGAACGATCAGCAAGGGTATCCCCCCTTAATCCTCTCCGTCATCGCCAAACAGCATGGCATCGTCCGGCACCGGTTGCTGTTGTCGCAACATTTCTTCCATCGTGGTCTCTTCCATTTCTTTTGGATCTTTTTGCGGTATGGGCGGAAGTTGTTCCAAAGAAGAAATACCAAAGCACCGCAAAAAATTATCCGTCGTACCGTACAGCAACGGACGGCCGGGCAGATCCATCCGCCCCCGTTCTTCAATCAATCCCTTTTGCTGCAGAGACTGCATAACGCCACCGCAATCGACACCTCTGACCTGCTCAATAAACGGACGGGTGACAGGCTGATTATAAGCAATGATAGCCAACACTTCCATTGCCGCCTGCGACAAAGGGGTGTTTCGACGGATATCCATGGCTTTGCGGACATAGGCGGCGTAAGCCTTGTTACTGCACAGTTGATAGCGGTCTTCCAGTTTCAGCGCCGTCAACCCGCCGGCACGGGTGTTCACGTCCTGCATCCAATCCAATGCCAACCGTTCGGTTGTTTCTTCATCCAAGTCCAGCGCCATGGCCAGTCGGCTGACGGGAACAGGTTCTCCACTGGCAAACAAAATTGCTTCCAAAGCCGCTTGATACTGTTTAATTTCCATCCGGTGTGTCCTCCTCTTCCCGTTCCGTTTCTGTCAGATCCCATTGTTCCTGCGGGCGCATCTGCACCTGTTGACTGCTTCCCTCTCCCTCGATCCGGATACGCTTGGATTTGATCAACTCAAGGAGGGCTAAAAATGTTGCAACCAATTCGGAACGGGATGAGGCATTTTCAAAAAAGGAACTGTAGGATACTTTTTGTTTTGAATACAACCTTCGCAGCACATAAGAAATACGGGAGGAAACGGAAACGATTTTGCGGGCAACGATCCCATGAAAAGCCGCCGCAGGCGGAGGCAAACGCCGCTTCCCCCGTCCTGCCGCCGACAAATAGGCATCCAGCATTTCGATCGGTCGATGCACACGACGGTAGGTCAGATCGGGCTCCACTTCCTCCGGCGACCGCACGAACAGATCACCTCCGAGATAATCGGATGACAACCGGCGTGCCATCTCACGGCAAAGCTGATATTCGATCAACTGCCCGCTCAGCTCCCGCTTCAGTTCCTCTGTCTCCTCCTCGTGTTGAGGAAGAAGCATAGAAGACTTGATATGCACCAGACGGGCAGCCATTTCCAAAAACTCACTGGCGATCTCCATATCGTACGATTTCATCCGCTCAATAGCAGACAAATACTGTTCCAGCACTTCGGCGATGGGGATATCATAAATATTCAGTTTGTTTTTTTGTACCAGATAAAGGAGCAAATCAAGCGGTCCTTCGAAATCCGGCAGTCTATAGGATATGGTTTCCATCTTCACTCCTGTTTATGCTGAAATTATAATCCGAACAACGCAAAAATACCCGCATTAAATATGCCGTTGATAAAATCAAGCGGAATATCAAGCACCCCTGCAAACAATGCAACAAACATGATCATGGTGATCATCCGGCTATTGCGCTCCAACACAAATGCCCATTTTCCGGGAAGCAGAGTGCTCCATAAGCGACTGCCATCGAGCGGCGGAATGGGAAGCAGATTGAATACTGCTAAACTGACATTCACCCGCATGATGATCTGGATAAGAAGCAAATACAGCATCGTCAGCAGAGCTGTATCCGTCACCGTCAGCGTACAGATCTTAAAGATCCCGGCGGCGGCGATCGCCATGAGCAAATTGCTGAGTGGGCCAGCCAGCGCCACCAGTATCATATCCCGTTTAAAATGGTGAAAATTGCGGGATATGACCGGCACCGGCTTAGCGTATCCGATCCCCACCAGCACCAGCATCAGTGTGCCGAAAAGATCCAAATGGGCAAATGGATTCAAAGTAAGTCGGCCTTGCCATTTAGCGGTATCATCACCGCAGAGATGGGCAACAAAAGCATGAGAGAATTCGTGAAACGGTAGAATGATCAAAACCAATACGGCATATCCCAGCACCAAAAATGCCAAAGAAAAAGCGTCCAATCGGTGTATATTGGATAAGAAAAAGCGAATCAAAAAAATCGTTCCTTTCACGCAATGCCAAATATTGCTTTTATTGTACCAAATAAAAAAGAAAAAAACAAGTATTTCTGCTTAAGATTGGCGGGTTTTAAAAACTTTTTTACAAAGATTTCAAAAAAGTCTTGATTTTTTATTAAAAGTCTGCTAAAATGACTTCTGTTGTTTCGTCAGAAAACATTCCTTACAGAAGAAGGAGGTGCAGAATCATGGCAAAATGTGATTTCTGTGGTAAGTGTGTAACTTTCGGAATTCGTGTATCTCACTCACACAGACGGGCAAACCGTGCGTGGAAGGCGAATGTTCGCCGTGTCAAGGCAATCGTTGACGGCTCTCCCAAGAGAGTTTATGCCTGCACCCGTTGCCTGCGTTCAGGGAAGGTCACCCGTGCGGTGTGATCTCTGTCCGATGAATCAGTAAAGTGACTGTTTAAAAACTTTCGTTTTTTAAACGGTCACTTTTTACATGTCGATCAGTATTTTTATACAAAACCGTGTTGACATTATTCATTTTTAGAGGTATACTGTGAGGTAATAAGGGGTCTTACCCGAAAAGAAGGAGCTTTTTTATGAAAAAGATAATTGCGTTACTGTTGGCTGTTACCGTCTTGGCACTCATCTGCTGTTCCTGCGGCAATCAGGAAAAAAATGAGCTGGTCATGGGTACTCATGCCACATTCCCCCCCTACGAGCTGGTGGATGACAGTGGCAAGATCATCGGTATTGATGCCGAGATCGCCGCAGCCGTCGCCGAGAAGCTGGGCATGACCTTGACCATCAAGGATATGGAATTTGATTCCCTGATCCCTGCGGTCCAGTCCGGCTCCATTGATATCGCCATGGCGGGCATGACCGTCACCGAGGAGCGTAAACAGTCAGTCAACTTCACCGACAGCTACGCCACCGGCGTGCAGGTCGTTATCGTCAAAGACGGCTCTCCCGTCAAGACCATCGACGATCTCGAAGGCAAGATGATCGGCGTACAGTCCGGTACCACCGGCGACATTTATATCACCGGCGAATTCGGTCAGGAACATGTCAAGCAGTATCCGAACGGTGCTTTGGCTGTTGCCGCACTGATCAACGGTCAGGTTGACTGTGTGGTCATCGACAACGAACCGGCAAAGAACTTCGTTGCCGCAAACACCGGTCTGCAGATCCTTAAGACCGAGTACATCACCGAGAATTACGCCGCCGCCATTTCCAAGGACAAACCCGAATTGCTGGAAAAGGTCAACAAGGCAATGCAGGAGCTCAAAGACGACGGCACCATCGGCAAGATCATCGAGAAATATATCCCCGCCGAATGATCTCGAATGTTTAAAACATCCCCAAGGCGGTTTCCCGCCTTGGGGTTGATTTGCTTGATGTTTGTGAT
>JAZLKY010000295.1:0-3350 GCA_045597885.1 Acutalibacteraceae bacterium
ACCTCTTTTCCAAAGGACAGATCTGTCTTCAGAAGCTTCTTTGCTCACTCCATACGCCCGATTGGCTGTCCCACCCGTTGGTGGATGGCATCTATCGGGTGGTCGCCTGGGTGGTGTCGGTGATGCTGCCGCCGATGGCGATCTTCTTCCCGCTATTTACCTTACTGGAGGATGCCGGTTATCTGCCACGGGTAGCGTATAATCTCGATCATGTATTTTGCCGTTGCCGTGCTTGCGGCAAACAGGCACTGACTATGTGTATGGGATTCGGATGCAATGCAGTCGGTGTGACCGGGTGTCGCATCATTGATTCCCCCAGAGAACGTCTGTTGGCAGTGCTGACCAATAGCCTTGTTCCCTGTAACGGCCGTTTTCCGGGTATCGTCCTGTTGATCACACTGTTTTTTGCCAAAGGAGCAGGATGGCGGCGCTCGGTGACGGTATCACTGCTGTTGACGCTTGCTGTTGTGCTGGGGATCGGTGCCACCTTTTTGCTGACAAAGATCCTGTCTGCTACACTGCTGCGTGGAAAGCCCTCTGCCTTTACACTGGAGTTGCCACCGTACCGTCTGCCGCAGATCGGCAAAGTGTTGGTCCGTTCGTTGCTTGACCGAACGGTTTTCGTATTGGGGCGGGCGATAGCAGTGGCGGCTCCTGCCGGTTTGCTGTTGTGGCTGATGGCAAATATCCGGGTGGGCGGCATCAGCCTGTTGAGCGGTGGAGCGGCACTGCTTCAGCCTCTTGGAGAACTGATGGGGCTTGACGGGATGATTCTGATGGGATTCCTGTTGGGAACTCCTGCTAATGAGATCGTTTTGCCGATCATCCTGATGGGCTATTTATCTGCCGGCAGTTTGAACGGCATCGGGGATATTACTGCTTTCCGTCAAGTATTGATTGCAAACGGATGGACAGGACTGACGGCGGCGTGTACCGTGTTATTCTCTTTGTTCCATTGGCCGTGTGCCACTACACTGCTGACCATTCATAAAGAGACCAACAGTTGGAAATGGACATGGCTATCGGCATTGCTGCCGACAGCCATGGGAATTGTCTGCTGTACAGTATTAGCGGCGTTTGTTCGCCTGTGCGGTTTGGTGTGAGTGCCACAGCCGGCAGATCAGCCATACCAGTAATAATCCGGTAAACCCGCCTGCTGTGTCCAGCCAAACATCTGCTATCATTGCGCCTCTGCCGGAGAAGAGTTGGATCGTTTCATCCATAAAGGCGATCATCCAAATGAGTAACGTTCCCCGCCATAGTTGTGATGGAGCGGCAAAGGCACCGTCTAATGCTTTTACCCGTCCCCAAGCACAGCCGGAGATGGCAAATTCGATGAAGTGTGCCATCTTGCGGATGGTCTTTGAGGTGATCTTTCCGACACCGAACAGTCGGTCAAACAGAGGAGACAAGAATAATAGGAGTGAGTCGCTCTCTTTGGAGGAGGTCGCTTTCGGAAGCATAGACTGCATCCAGATAAAGGCGACCGTCAGCAAAAAGACAGTAATCCACAGTCGTTTACGCATGGCTGTTTCCATCCTTTTTTGGGCATTTTCCGCAGGTGTCGGTGATGATATAGCGAGGACGTCCTTTGATCTCTTCAAAGATGCGGGCGATATAGTATCCGATGATCCCTAAACTGATCATGAGAATGCTGCCGGTGAACAACTGGATAAGGATCACGGTCGTAAAGCCGCCCAGCGCCTGCCCGGTGATCTTTTGCACCAGTGCTACCACGCCTAAAACGCAGGATACCAACAGCATAAGGGCTCCCAACCAGGTGACGATGTGAAGAGGAGCCCCGGTAAAGGAAGCAATGTTGCGGACAGCATAGCGAAACAGTGAACGGGTATTCCATTTGCTTTCTCCGGCAGTGCGTTGCTCCACCGTATAGGATACGGTCGTTTTTTTGAATCCTACCCAGTAGGAGAGCGCCCGGAAGAAGACGTTCCGTTCCGGCATCCGGTTAAGGGTGTCGACCACCTTTCGGTCGAGGAGTTTAAAATCGGATGCATCTGCCATATCCACGCCGACAGCCTTCCCGATCAAGCGGTAAAATGTGCCGGCGGCGGCACGGTGCAGTGAGGATTCCTGTCCCCGGTCGTCTTTGACACCCTCTATCACCTCATACCCTTCCTGCCAACGGGCGACCATCTCGACGATCTTCTCCGGCGGATGTTGCAGATCGCTGTCCAATATGACACAGCACTCCCCGGTGGCTTGCTCCAATCCGGCAAACATGGCAGACTCTTTGCCGAAGTTGCGGCTGAACCGGATACCCCGTACCGTGGGATACTCGGCTGTCAGTGATGAGATGACTGCCCATGTGCCGTCACGGGATCCGTCATCCACCAACAGCAGCTCAAAATGAATGGCTGCCTGCCGCAGTACAGCGCTTACCCGTTGTACTGTGGCGGGCAGTGCTTTTTCCTCGTTATAGGCGGGGATGATCACCGACAGTGTAAAGTCCATGTGCTTACTCCTCTTTTCTCAATGCCTGCAGGACGGCTTGCGCCGCCGGACGTGTCATGCCCTTGACCGTCAGCAGTTCTTCAACCGTAGCGTGGCGAATATTCTTCACTGATCCGAACTGCCGGAGCAATGCTTTCGACCGTGCCGGACCGATCCCGTTGATAGCGGTCAGTGTATCGGACAGGGTGCTTTTTTTACGTCGCTGGCGGTGATAGGTGATGGCAAAACGGTGCACTTCCTCCTGTATGGTGGACAGTAGGGTATAAGCTGCTCTTTTTTGGTGGATCTGTATCTCTCCGCCGGACAGGGCGATGGCACGGGTGCGGTGACGGTCATCCTTGACCAATCCGAACACGGGAATGGACAATCCCGATCGCTCGATCACCGGGCTGACGGTGGAAACGTGACCTTCGCCGCCGTCAAGCAGAATAAGGTCGGGGCATCTGCCGAATCCGTTTTCCCGGTCTTCAGTGTGCTTTTGATATTCCTCCAGCCGCCTGGTCACTACTTCTTTCATGGCGGCATAATCATCCTGCCCGATGACAGTCTTTACTTTAAAACGGCGGTAAGCACTGCGCAGGGGGCGACCGTCTGCAAAGACGACCATGCCCGCCACCGTTTCACTGCCGGCAGTGTTGGAAATATCATAACATTCGATATAACGGGGGGATTTTTCCATCCCCAGTAATTGCCGGATATCTTCCAGTGCTGCAGATTCCCGCCCGGTCATGCCTATACGCTGTGCCAGCCGCTCGGCGGCGTTGTTGCGGCACATTTGCACCAGCCGTGCCTGTTCACCGATCTGCGGCTGTACGATATGCACCCGGTGATGTGCCTTGTCCGTCAGCCAGCTCTCAAGAAGTGCCGCATCCTCCGCT
>JAZLKY010000296.1:0-1865 GCA_045597885.1 Acutalibacteraceae bacterium
GGAATAGCCCCCGCGGGGCGGGGGCGGTACAGGGAAATGACGCCGACCAGATCTTCAAAGGGGGTGGGGTGCAATTGCATCAGCACCCGCTTCAGCCCGCCGGATTCCATCTGAAAAACGCCGTCACTGTGCCCGGCAGACAGCATCTTATATACACGGGCATCATCTGTAGGAATGGATGCCACTGCAAACGACGGCTGTCGGCGGCGGATCATTTTTTCCGCTTCGGCAATGACCGTCAGGTTGCGTAATCCCAAAAAATCCATCTTCAGTACGCCCAATTCCTCTAAGTTGTGCATGGGATACTGGGTGGCGACCGCCTCGTGATTCAGACAAAGCGGCACATAATCGCTTACCGGGCGTGGGGCGATCACCACTCCGGCGGCGTGGGTAGAAGCATTGCGGGGCATCCCCTCGATCCGGCGGGCGATCTCCAACATTTGGGCGATCTGCGGATCGCTGTCCCGCATCTCCTGTAATTTCGGCGTATTTTCCAGTGCCTTGTCCAGGGTCATATCCAGTGTGCGGGGGATAAGCTTGGATACCCGATCCCCCGTACTGTAGGGCAGATCCATTACCCGTGCTACATCCCGTACCGCCGCTTTGGCGGCAAGGGTACCGAAGGTGATGATCTGCGCCACCCGGTCAGCACCGTATTTTTCAATAACATAGTTGATGACCAACTGCCGTTTTTCCGTGCAAAAGTCCACGTCAAAATCCGGCATACTTACCCGTTCCGGGTTGAGAAAGCGTTCAAACAGCAATCCATATTTGAGCGGGTCGATCATGGTGATCCCCATGCAGTAGGCGCAAAGACTGCCCGCTCCGCTTCCCCTTCCCGGTCCGACGGGAATATCATGAGTGCGGGCGTATTGCACATAGTCTGCAACGATGAGATAATAATCGGCATAGCCCATCCGCCGGATCACATCCAGTTCGTATGCCAGCCGGTCTGTGACTGCCGGAGCAGGGGATTTTCCGTAAATCCGGTGCATTCCCTCCCGGCACAACTGTTCGAGATAGGCATTGCTGTCCCCGCCAGGAGAATCGAATGCCGGCAGCTTCAGTTCGCCGAAGGTCAGTTCCACCTGACAGCGTTCGGCGATGCGAACGGTGTTTTCCAATGCCTGCGGCAGTTGGGGAAATGCCTGCGCCATTTCTGCGGCAGTTTTCAGATAGAATTCATCCGTTTTAAAGCACAGAGCACTGGGGTCCTGTAGCGTGGTGCCAGTCTGGATACAGCACAGCACTTTCTGTGTGACGGCATCCGCCTTGTCCGGGTAATGAGCATCGTTGGTGGCGACCAATCCGATACCGGTTTCCCGTGATATTTTCTGTAGTGCCGGCAGAATGCGCCGCTCTTCTTCCAGTGAGTGATCCTGTACCTCTAAATAAAAGTGTTCCTGCCCGAAGACGGCGGCATACCAGTCAGCCGTCTGCCTGGCGGCGGTGTAATTGCCGTCCAGCAGGTGTTGAGGGATCTCGCCCGCCAGACAGGCAGACAGGGCGATCAGCCCCTCGTGGTACTGTTCCAATAACTGCCGGTCTATCCGGGGACGGCTGTAGAAGCCTTCGGTCCATGCGGCAGAAACCAGTTTGAGAAGGTTGTGATAACCTGTCAGATTTTCGCACAGCAGGACCAGATGGAAATAACGGCTGTCCGCTCCGTGCTCCTTGTCTGTGCGGGAGCGGGGAGCAACATATACTTCACAGCCGATGATGGGATGCACCCCTTGTCTCTTGCACTCTTTGTAGAAATCCACTGCTCCGTACAGCACGCCGTGATCGGTGATGGCAACGGCGGACTGTCCCATTTCTTTGACACGGGATACCAGTGCCGGAATACGGCAGGCGCCGTCCAGCAG
>JAZLKY010000297.1:0-3396 GCA_045597885.1 Acutalibacteraceae bacterium
TGAGTATGTTCTATAGGCGCCGGGATTATTCACGGATCGTAGACGGACACAACCCCATCGTCGCCCACGAATACTTAGGCAACTCGGTGGAAGGAAAGGACGTCTTCATCGCCGACGATATCATCGCTTCGGGAGAATCCATGCTGGATATCGCCTACGAACTGAAAAAGCGGAAAGCCAAGCGCATCTTCACCTATGCCACCTATGCTATCTTCACTGCCGGTCTTTCCAAATTCGACACCGCCTACGCCAACGGCATTGTAGACGGTGTATACGGTACCAACCTGACTTACCGCACACCCGAACTGTTACAACGGGAGTGGTTCCATGAGGTGGATTGTTCCAAATACATCGCCTATTACATTGCCGCCCTTAACCAAAATGTCTCCATCAGCACTCTCATTGATTCTCATGAGAAGATCCAGAATCTGCTGAAGAAGAAGCAGTCCGGCTGATCGTCTTCGCATTCCCCCTATCCATTCAAGAAGGGGCTGTTAAAAAACGAAAGTTTTTTAACTGCCCCTTCTTTTTGTCTTTCGACAGATGCAATATATTTATTCTTTGCAAAAGAGTTTTATACTGTTTGCTCTGTAATTGCCGTTTGCATTTATTGTAATACCGTTTTCCGATATTTGCTCACCGGATAAGGTTTCACCGGAAAGGACATACTCCTTCTCTTTGTCGAGGACAGGGCAGACTGTTATTTTGCTTTGCCTTAATTTATATGAAAAAATAACAATACTAACTGTTTTAAGGAGAATATCGGAATATTGCAGAGCGAGAACATTTTCGGTATCGCAGATGATGCGGCAAACTGCATTTTCAAGGAAATCTCTTTCAATTTTGTATTCTTTGATAAACTCTTTCAAAAGATTTAGCTGATTTTCGGAAATACCGTTCAAATCAAAGCTGATACCGATAGGACCGCCATAGAAAAATCCCTTTAAGAATGACGGCTGAACGCCGACAACATTATCCCATGTTGCATCGTGCGTTGAAATGATTCTCTCGGTTTCCTGTGTTCCGTATTTTGCAACAGAAGAATCGGCAGAAAACAAACACGCCCATCTTTCGATACACTGCGGCGGTAATCTTAAAATGCCCTCTTTTATCATACGAACTCCTTCAAATGGGCTTTGATTGTCGCTGTGCCAAAAACTGTTAAAATCGGCACAGTTGCTAAGATCCATTCGTTGTCCGCCAGAGGCACAGTTTTCAAGATAAATATTCGGATATTTTTCTTTCAGCAAACGGATAAATTTCCTGTAATGAATATAATAATCAATATATTCCGTGTGCGAATCATCCTCAAAGGAATCTTGATTAAAATCGAATTTAATAAATTCAATACCGTATTTTTCTATATTAAACGATAAGACATCCATCAGTGCATCGAAAGCATTTTTGTTTGTAAAATCATAAAAATGCAGACCGTTTTTGACAGTAAAGTATTCCGGGTGTTCTTTAACGATATCGGATTGCGGGGCTGCGGATTCAATTTCAAACCACAAGCCGAATTTCATATTGTTATCTCTGACCGTTTGGGCTATCTTATCCATTTTTCCGCAAAGATTCCCGCAGTCGTTTTCGATCCAATCTCCCCTTGATATACTCCACTCTTTGCCTTTTCCGAACCAGCCGGCATCAACAACAAAGTATTCAGCACCGATAAAACAAGCTTTTTTTATTTGATCAGTCAGATTATCGTATGTAATATTATCAAATCTTGCAAGCCACGAATTGTAAATAATTGGCATTTGTTTTCTCTTGAAACGGTTGTTACAAAATGCGTGCAGTTTATAACAATCCATATCTGTTTTATTCTTAAATTCATAAAAAATGATATGCGGTGCGTTTAACTTTTCGCCGCTTTTCAAACAATAAACAAGGTCCTCATCGTTTATCCCGACAGATATTTCCGCAATACGGTTTTCTCCACTGACAGAGACATAATGCACATTCATTTCCCATGCGAATTCCGGCAACAAATGGAAAGCGATCCCACGGTTTGTTTGCTTGTTCCAAATGCCTAAAAATGGGGCAGCACCGAGGGAAGTGCGTATACTTCTTGTTTTGATACTCACGCCCGAAATAAGCGGTTGCCATCCGCCCATACTTTCGTTTTGCCAACCGTTGTATTGCGTATAAACCTCTAAATCATCGGCAACAAGTGAAAAAGAGGTCTTAAATGAAATGATATGATAATCCTGATCACTGATATTTTTAATGCTTCCGAAATAATCATAAACGCCGTTTTCATCTTTTATATAGTTTGAAACTATTTCATAACTTTTGCTTTTTTGGATCATTCCGTTTTTGGTTTTTTGAACACATACGGGGGATCTTTCAAAACTCCCTCTTACAAACCAAGGCGTATCAGAAGTAATTCTTTCAAATAAATTATCCATTGTTGATCTCCTTTGGCTAATAAAAGTACGGGGTTTACCCGCCGTTTCTCAATTCCTCTATCTTATCACGAAGCATTGCAGCATGTTCAAATTCCAATATTTTTGCTGCCGCCTTCATCTCGGCGGTCAGACGTTTGATCTCCGCTTCCCGTTCCCGTCGGCTCATAGCAGATACAGGTCGGTCACTATTAACTTTCTTGCCGATCTCGATCACATCACGGACATCCTTGACAATGGTCCGGGGCGTGATACCGTGCTCCGCATTATATTGGCTTTGTATCTGCCGACGGCGTTCCGTTTCTCTTATCGCCCGCTCCATAGAATCGGTCACCTGCTCCGCATACATGATAACCGTACCATCGGCATTCCGGGCGGCACGCCCGATGGTCTGCACCAACGAAGTTTCACTCCGTAAGAATCCCTCTTTATCAGCATCCAGTATGGCGACCAGTGACACCTCCGGAATATCCAGCCCTTCCCTCAACAGATTGATACCGACCAAAACATCAAATTCTTTCAGCCGCAGGTCCCGTATGATCTCCATACGTTCCACTGTATCAATATCATGGTGCATATACCGCACCCGCACACCGCATTTTTCCAAATAGGCTGTTAGATCCTCCGCCATTTTTTTGGTCAATGTAGTAACCAGCACCCGTTCATCCCGCTCTGCCCGTATCCGGATCTCCTCCATCAGGTCATCAATTTGCCCTTCTATCGGTCTCACCGACACCATTGGGTCAAGCAATGCAGTAGGACGGATGATCTGTTCGACGATTTGCGCCGCTTTTTCTCTCTCCTGTTCACCGGGTGTGGCAGAAACAAACACCGCTTGATGCACATGAGAATAAAACTCATCAAAATTCAGAGGACGGTTGTCATAGGCGCTGGGCAGCCGAAAACCGTAATCGACCAAAGTTGTCTTTCGTGCCCGATCTCCCCCGTACATTCCCCGAACTTGCGGAAGAGTAACGTGGCTCTCGTCCAC
>JAZLKY010000298.1:0-1347 GCA_045597885.1 Acutalibacteraceae bacterium
TGATCGGTAATGGCTACTGCCCGGTGTCCCCACTCTGCGGCACGCTTGACAAGAGAAGCGGCATCACTGACGCCGTCCATTGCCGACATTTGTGTATGCATATGTAATTCGACCCGCTTGGTCTCCGACAGATCCTGACGGCGAAAACGGGAAACGATCGAAATACTGCGGGGACGTATCTGATTACACTTGGAAAATTCATTATAGTCATACTGCCCGGTGACAAGTATACAATCGCCTGTATTCAAGCCTTTGATCGCCGTGATCCGTTCCTCTTCCCGGCTTTTATTCAACCAAACGTTCAAAATGACGGAATCGGTCTTGTCCGTGATAGACAGGGTGTAACTGACTTTGGTTCCATCCCGGTTTTCACGGGAATCCGTCCGAAAGATCTCCCCCCATACGGTAACGACCGATCCATCCGGCTCAATGCTGTGGATCGGAACAGGTCGTTCTTTGATCGGTAATCCGAAAACGGGTTGCGCTGTATCCAACCAAATCGGAAGTCCATCAGCCGGAGGAACCGTCGGATCATCCGGCTGACCGGGTTTGGCAGGCTGGGTATCAGTAGCCGCTCTGGAAGCAGCCGCAGCACGCTCAGCCGCATGCTGCCTGGCTTCTTTGGCGGCTTTTTGATCAGCTTGTTGGATTAATTGCTGGAAATGTTCATCCTGTTCGGTTGTCTCTGCTCCTATAAACTGCAATCCGACACGACGACCGAACCACTCAGCGATCAGATCTCTCAACGCCTTGTCCGCCCCGGTCGTCAGCAGGATGTTCTTTCCGCCGTGCGCCAGACACACGGTCAGTTCTTCACTGTTCAATTCATACGATGCATCGTCGAAAGTACCGTTGACAGCAACATGACGGGACTTCAGTTCCTCTATCACATCCGGAAGATTTTCTTCACAGAGCGCATCCGCCGGAAAAGACGGTTGCAAAGAAACCGCATTCAATGCCAATGCATCCCGCACCGTCTGTTCTGTGATTTTCAGTATTTTCCGGGAAATAAAGTGCTCAAAGCGAATCCGTATACCCAAAAGCCGGGATTCCTGATGCAATTCCATCGATTCGACCGTACCGTCCGATACCGCCGGATCAACAGCACCCGAAGGAAATAAAAACCCAAAAAGAGCACCGAAAGTTTTTGTTGTCATTTCTGCCATTTGTTTGACCGATCCTTTATAACTTTTCTATTTCTTTCATCAGCACATCAACTGCTTCATTTTCATCCACGGTGCAAAGGACTTCCCCTTTACGGAAAAGAGCCACTTTCCCCTTGCCGCCCGCAATGCCGATATCCGCTTCCCGTGCCTCGCCCGGTCCGTTGACGATACAGCCCATCAC
>JAZLKY010000299.1:0-13944 GCA_045597885.1 Acutalibacteraceae bacterium
AATATTTCTTTTTATAAAAAAGAAATACCCCACAACCAACCCGGCCGCGGGGGGGCTCCTGTCCCGACCCCCCCCGGCGACCGATATGCTATATTACAGGATATCCTTCCACTCAGCCATATTATCCTTATTGAAAAAATAAGGATCAAGCGGGGCAACATAGGTGCCGCCGTCATCGGATGGAGCAGTAAGCACCGTCTTGCCGTCAAAGGTAAAGGGGGTTTCCGCCGCTCCGTCATAGCGGCCGGCAATAACCTCCAGCATCGCCACCCCAGCGGCTCTGCCGAGATCCTCTACATTCCACAGGAACATATAGGGGCAAACAAAAGAGAAGGGATCATCCTCCGGGGAGCAGGGCATAAATCCCTGCATTTCGCTTGGCAAACCCAGTCCCGTCAGTTTGATGGGGCTGTTGGCAGAGCGAAGCACCTCCCCCGCCGCCGCCATGCCGATGGTGGTGGGGCTGATGATCATATCCACCTTCCCTTCCGCCACAAAAGCATTAGCTTGGGTGGTGCTTTCGTTGGGATCATCATTACCATATTTCTTGTCCAGTACGGGGCTTACTTTTCCGTGATACATTTCCTTTTCCAGTTCCAGCTCCATCTTGGCGATCCACTCATTCTGTACCGGCGTATCAACGGAAGAAGAAAGAACACCGTATTGCAATTCTTTGCCGTCATATGCCGCCAGTGCTGTTTGCACCGCCTTTTCTCTGTCGCCGTCTGCCGGATAATCCACCCCCAAAGCGATCAGCGTAGCAGATTGGACCAAAGCACTCCCAACCGCTTTTGAGGGGCAGGCGTCCACATGAGTCACCCGATAATCCGGGGATGCCGCCGAATCGACTGAGACCACCGGGATCCCAGCCTCCCTCGCCCGGCGGAATATCTCATCGTAACCGGTATCGCCACAGGTTGAAACGGTGATGGATGCCACCTTCTGGATGATCAGCGTATCAAGCATTTCCACCTGTGCCGCCACCGTCGGTTCGGCGGGACACTTATATGCCGATTTTTCTCCCGCCGCCAGGATTGCTTTGCGGAATCCCTCATACATCGTATTCCCGTAGGCGTTCCCGGTACACTTAAATACAAAAACGTGGGCTCCTTCCAGGCTGTTTTCGGTCAGCGAGCAGGAGGATAGGCAGCCTATACAAAGCACCGCCGCCGTCATCAGTGCCATGATCCGTTTGATCATTTTGCTTTTCTCCTTTTGCTCCAAAGATTTTTTACGGACGGGATCGTTACCGACAGTAACAGGATCACTCCGATAATGATCCGTTGTACATTGGCATGCACTTCCAACAGATCCAACGATTTACATAAAAATGCCATAATAAAAACGGCAATGACCGGACCGATCATTTTTCCCTTTCCGCCGCCGGTAGAAACACCGCCCAGCACAGCGATCGCAATTACCCGCAATTCATATCCCGTCCCCATGCCGGAGCTGACACCGCCCAAACGACCGACAAACAAAATGCCGGAGAGAGATGCCATCACCCCCAGCAAGGTGAATGCTGTCATTTTCACCCGGACCGTCCGGATACCGGAACATACGGCGACTGCCTCACTGTTTCCGATGATATATAATTCACGTCCAAACCGGGTACGGTGCAACAGCACGGTGAACAGAACTGCCATGACCAAAAAAGCCAGCGTAGAGTAGGGGATGATCCCACCGAGATCCCGCCATGCCAGCCGAGAGAACCACGCCGGGAAAACCTTCAGCGTATTGACACCTAAAACGATCTGCAAAATGCCCCGGAACAGCAACGAAGTGGCTATGGTCACGATGACCGACGGCATTTTCAACCGGGCGATCAGCCACCCATTAAATACTCCGCACAGACCGCCTGTCACGATCCCGCCAAGCATAGCGGCAATGTCGGGAAGTCCCGCTTCGTACAAAGCCCCCATCACCGCACTGCTGGCGATCATGATCGCTCCGACAGAGACATCAATCTCACCCAACAGCAGGACAAATGTCATACCCAGCACCATAAATGACAGATCCATTCCGGAACGGATGATACTCTGTACAGTGCCGGGCGTAAAAAACAGATGCGGGCGCAACACCGCCATGGCGGTAACGGTCAACAGTAACAGATACAGCAGGATCATTTCCCATTCAACCAAAAACCGAGAGAGGCGAAATTTCTGTCTGATGTGTAAATCTCTGTCCGATGTACTCATACCTTGTGCCCTCTTTCTCTGCGTGCCATCGTCGCCGTCAGTTTCCCGTTGGCAACGTTGATCAGCACCGCCACAATGATGATCGCCCCCTGCAGTGCCATCTGCCACACGCTCATACCCGACAGCAAGGAAAGCAAATAGCGGATCACACTCATGAGCAATGTTGCAAGCACCAGCCCATCGGTACGACCGACACCGCCGGTGATGCTCACCCCGCCCAAAACGCAGATGGCGATGGCGGTCATTTCATACCCGTTTCCGATATCTGAGTTGACCATCGCATAGTTGGCGCAGTACAGCGTTCCTGCCAAACCGGCAACTGCTCCGCAGAGAACAAAAGCACCTGTTTTCACGCCCGCTACGTTGATCCCTGCCATCTCCGCCGCTTCCCCGCCCGAACCGACAGCATACAGATGCCGTCCCGGTCGGGTACAGCCTAAAAACAGTGCCGCCGCCACAAACAATGCCGCCGCCCACAGAACGACCGCATCCAGTCCGATGACATCCTGTTGCGCCAAAGCGGTAAAAGAAGCTGAAAAGCGATTGGGGAAAAACCACTGACCGTTGCTGGTCACATACGCTAATCCCCGGAAGATATACATTGTCCCCAGCGTGACGATCAGAGAGGACAATCGCATTTTTCCGACGAGAAACCCGTTGATCCCGCCGCAGAGGCACCCGATCACCACACCGGTCACCACCCAAAGAACGGGGGGCAAATGAGGAAATGCCACCGCCAACTGGGTGACAGTCACCCCACTGATCGCCAATATTGCCCCGACCGAAATATCAATTTCCCCGGTCAACAGCACACAGGTGACACCAACTGTCAGCATGGCATAGATCGCATTGTTCGTCAACATCGACGATACGGAAGAAAAACTGAAGAAAGCGGGGGTGAACACTGCCGCCACGATCAACAGGATCCCCAACGCCACCATCACACCGAATCCGGTATAATTGGTGACCTGTAAAAAGAATGATCTTTTTTTTGCACTTACGGTCATGGTTTTCATTTCCTTTTTTATGGGAGTTTGTGGTTGGTTTTGCGAAGCATAGCCCAGTCCAAGTAGCGAAAGCTGCGAAGCCCCATTTGAACGTATGTCGTTCTGCGAAGGCTATTTCCTTTCTCCGATCTTCTCCAGAGATGCCGCTAAAATCTGCTCCTGTGTCACCTCTCCGGCGGAAAACGTCGCCGTTACCGTGCCGCCGCTCATGACAAGAATACGATCCGCCATACCGAGGATCTCCAGCATTTCGGAAGAAACCATCACGACCGCATAACCGGCTGCCGCCAATTGGTCGATGATCTCATACAGAGAACTTTTCGCCCCGATG
This sequence comes from Acutalibacteraceae bacterium, assembly GCA_045597885.1. Lineage (GTDB taxonomy): Bacteria > Bacillota > Clostridia > Oscillospirales > Acutalibacteraceae > UBA5905. Next base: position 3,537 of record JAZLKY010000299.1, read on the forward strand.
TCTACGCCCTTTGTCGGTTCATCCAGTATCAGCACTTTCAGATCGCAGTTGAGCAGTTTGGCAAAAACCACCTTCTGCTGGTTGCCTCCCGAAAGAGAAGAGGGCTCAGCACCGATGTTCGCCGCTTTCAACAACAGCCGTTCGCACAGAGAGATCGCCTGTTCCTTTTCTTCCCCTTCCCGTAACAGACCCCGGTGAATGAAGCGTTTCAAATTGGCGGCTGTCACATTCTTATAGATAGGCAGACGCATCGCCAGCCCTTGGAGCAACCGATCTTCCGGCAACATTCCGATCCCCTTTTTCAAAGCATCGGACGGGGAATGGATAAACACCTCCTGCCCGTCAAGCCAAATCTTACCACTGTCAGGTTTCGCCAAGCCAAAAAGGGTCTCACACACCTCTGTGCGTCCGGCACCGACCAATCCGGTGATCGCCAGCACCTCTCCCGCCCGGACGGAAAAAGATACCCCGTCAAAATATCCTCTTCGGGACAATCCCTCCACCCGGAGGACCGTCTCCCCTTTCCTGGCAGTCTTTTCGGGATATAAATGATCCAGTTTACGCCCCACCATTGCCTTGATCAGCTCGGCGGTGTCGATCTCATCGACCTTCCATGTGCCGATATATGAGCCGTCCCGCAACACGCTCACACGGGATGCTACCCGGTACATATCCTCAAACCGGTGGGTGATGAAGATCATGGAAACGCCATCCTCCCGCAGCCGGTCAATGATCCCGTAAAGCTTTTCGCATTCAAAACGGGACAGCGAAGCTGTCGGCTCGTCCAGTATCAAAATGCGTGCCTTCCGGGACAGTGCCTTGGCAATCTCCACCATTTGCTGCTGTGCCACACTCAACGCAGACATCGGAGAACGGACATCAATCTCCGGCGAAAAAGGCGCCAGCGTTTCTTTTGCCAACCGGTGCATTCTCTGCCAGTCATAGGTGCCCAGACGGGTGAGTAATTCCTGCCCCATAAAGACATTCTCTGTCACCGACAGATCAGGGAAAGCCGTCACATGCTGATAGATCGCAGCGATCCCGCATTTTCCGGATTCCATCGTATTCCGTACCCGTATAGGCTTGCCGTCAAGCAGGACCGTCCCGGTGTCCGGAGTCACCGCCCCGGTGATGATTTTGATAAATGTGGATTTGCCGGCACCGTTTTCGCCCATCAGTGCATGGACTTCGCCCCTTTTCAACTGAAAGCAGGCATTCCTCAGTGCCACTGCCTGTCCGAAGGATTTGCTGATCCCCTGCAATTCCAAGATACAGTCATCCATCTTCGTCATCTCTCCCATTTTTCTTTCGGATGCCACAGAAGAACGACACCCAATGCCACCAACAAACCTACCGGCAGCAGCAAGACCCACAGGTGGATATCCCGGTGCAGAGGATCAGTCGCCGTAACGGTATGCTCCGACGGTACAGTCTGCCGGGCGAGCGAGCCTGTCGGCTGTACTTCCGGGAGCGGCTCGACCGGTAACGGCTCTGCCGGCTTCATTCCGTCCAGTTCATCTGCTGTCAACAACCGGCTATACAGAGAGACTTTTCCGACCATGCCGTGAAAATACCCGGTTTCCCCCGTAGTCATCCCTTTGCCGATACACAACTGCCGGATATCGAATGCCAGGGGAGACGGCACAGCACTGCTCTGTTCTCCCCACTGTTCTCCGTCCACATAAAAACGCAGATCGTCCTTCGCCCACAGCACTGCCACCGTATGCCAGCCGGCAGTGAGCTGCCCTGCTGTCCCCGATCTGCCAAGATCGTAAGCAGTGCCGTCGGACTGTACATGGAGCAGAGGCCCGTCGATCTCCCCGCCCTTCGCCAAAGGGGACAGACTGATATTCCGTGCATCCCGGTCAGCCCCTCGGATAGAGAGCAGTTTTTGATCGTATACACTTGTTTCGTCCCATTTCATGCGGAGGACGATCGACAATTCCTGCTGATCGAGCAATGTCCCGTTCATCCGGAAATAAGCCGACTGCCCGTCCAATGTCACCGCCGCTCCCTCTTCACCGTCTGTCGTCCAAGGAACATCGGCGGCGGTCAGATCATCGGTATTCCGGCAGAATATCAGTGGCAGGATCCCGTCCTGCGCCGTTGTCAGTGCCGGTAAACTGCCATCCTCTCCGTATTCTGCTGTTGATGCCGCCCCGACAGGAAGCAGCAGCAACAGGTGCAGCACCACCGCCAAAATACCCGCCGTCAACATTTTTCGCTTATTCATAGAGGTCAGCACCCCTTTCTCTTATCGGTATCAGTATATTCCTTTATTTATCATTTTTCAACCTTTTTTATTGATTGGATACAGAGTTTTCACAACTTGTACATAAATTTAAGGCATACTGAAATCAAAAGGAGGCGGTTGGCTTGGAAGAACCGAAAACAATACTGATCGCTGATGACGAAAGCCGGATGCGGCGGATCATCACCGACTATCTGACCATCAAAGGATACCGGGTACTGGAAGCAGAGGACGGACTGCAGGTGCTGTCGGTCATGGAGCAAAAAAAAGTAGATCTTATCCTGCTTGATGTGATGATGCCCCGCATGGACGGCTGGGAAACCTGCCGGCGGATCCGCCGCCGTAGTCAGGTGCCGGTCATCATGCTCACCGCCCGTAGCGAGGAAGAAGATGAATTACAGGGCTTTTCGTTGGGGGTGGACGAATATATTACCAAGCCCTTCAGCCTAAAAGTGTTGGCGGCACGGATCGAAGCGGTTTTACGCCGGGGAGAATCCGTACCCACCGACGGTTTTTCCGCCCCGCCGGGGCTGTCGGTGGATACCGACGGCAGGGTGGTACGGGTAAACGGAACTGTGATAGATCTGACCTATACCGAATTTGAACTGCTGACCTATCTGATGACCAATCGGGGGATCGCTTTATCACGGGACAGGATCCTGGACAATGTGTGGCGGTTTGACTATGACGGCGATGCCCGCACGGTGGATACCCATGTCAAAAAACTGCGGAACAAATTAGGCGAAAAAGGCGATCACATACAAACCGTCCGGGGGATCGGCTACAAATTCGTCCCCACCCCGGAGGAGAAAACATCATGATCCGTCCACGTTGTCATTCACTGACACTGAAACTGTTCTTGAGTGTTGTCGGGTGTGTGTTGTTCGTTCTGCTGACGGTGATCCTGCTCAACACCTTTGCTCTCAAGGGATACTACATCCGACAGAAAAGGGACGGAATATCTCACGCATTTTCTGCCGTCAACGCCGCCTGCGACGATGCCGACGAACTGAAAGAAGCCCTGACCGATCTGCAGGACAACCAGGCAGTAACGGTCATCCTGTTCAGTGAAGACCGTTTGCTGTACAGCACACTGAACAGCGAGCGGTTTCGCATCCTCGGCAGTATCCCGTATGAAAAAGGGACCTACGAAGTTGATCTGATCCGACAGGATGCCATGATGGCGGGCGGCAATGCCGCCGACACCGCTATCCGGCTGATCGGCACACTGGACAACGGTTGGCACATCTATCTGCGTACCCCCATAGCCGCCATCGAAGAAAACATTGCCATCACCAACCGGTTTCTGCTATTGACCGGCGGCATTGCTCTGCTGGCGGGGATGCTGTTGGTCAGTTTGGTTTCCCGCCAGTATTCCCTGCCCATACGGGAACTGTCCGCCGTAGCTGACCGGGTGGCAAAGTTGGACTTTAGCGGCAGATATACCGGGCGGCAGCAGGATGAGATCGGTGATCTCGGCAACAGCATCAACACCATGTCGGCGGCACTGGAACAGACCGTCACCCAATTAAAGAATGCCAACGCCCGCCTCACCGCCGACATCCGTCAGAAAGAAAAACTGGATGCTTCCCGCCGGGCATTCATTGCCAATGTGTCCCACGAGCTGAAAACACCCATCGCCCTCATTGCCACCTATGCCGAAGGACTGCGGGAGAATGTGGCGGCAGGCGGAAACGACCGGCAATATTACTGTACGGTCATCGAGGATGAAGCCCACCGGATCAATCAAATGCTACGGCGCATGATGCTTCTTATGCAACTGGAAGGCGGCGAGGAACCGTTAGCGATCGAGCGGTTTGATATAGCCGAACTGTTATACAATCTGCTGGAAAAAAACCGACCGCAGTTTGAACAAAAAAGCATCACCCTGTTCCCCGTGCCTGCCGATCCCGTTTTTGTCTACGCCGATCCTTATTTGATAGAGAATGTATTGACCAATTTTCTTTCCAACGCCCTGCACCACACCCCGGCGGCGGGATGTGTCCGCACCCGCCTTGAACCTGTTCAGAATAATACCGTCCGGCTGACGGTGTACAATTCCGGCGATCCCATCCCACCGGATGACCTGCCGCATCTGTGGGAAAGCTTTTACAAGGCGGACAAAGCCCACAGCCGTTCTTACGGCGGCAGTGGGATCGGACTGTCGGTGGTCGCCGCCATCATGAACGCCCACGCCATGCCCTACGGTGTACAGAACTGTGCCGACGGGGTAGAATTCTATATCGAACTGGAAACAAGGTAAGACCGCAAAAAAACAGGGGCACCGTTTCACTCCCGACTGTTCTGTCGGGCGAAGAACGGTGTCCCTGCGCTTGACGGTGATAAATGCTTACTGATGCAAAAGACTGAGCGGTTTCTCTTTCTTTTTTTTCAGTGCATTCGCCACGATCCCGCCGAGAGCGACCATCGCCATCACGTTAGGGATCACCATCAACTGATTAAACATATCCGACAGCTCCCATACCAACTCATTGGACAGGCAGGAACCGAGAACGATGAAGCCCAGTGCAATAATCGAGTATACCGGGATCGCCTTCTTGCCGAAAAGGTATTCGACATTGAGTTTGCCGAAAAAGTTCCAGCCAAGGATGGTGGAAAAAGCGAAAAAGAAGAGGCAAATCGCCACAAAGATATTCCCGATCTGTTCCCCGAAAACACTGCCGAACGCCAACTGCGCCATATTTGTCTTATCAATCTTCGCCGCTTCTGCCACCTCAGCAGGAATACCGGAGGACAGGATGCCATTGCCGGTGTACAGGGTGGAGATGACGACCAGTGCCGTCAGTGTTAACACCACAAAGGTATCAATGAACACGCCGATCATAGCAACGACTCCCTGGTCGTGGGCACAGTCGACGTTTGCCATAGCATGGGCGTGGGGAGTAGAACCCATACCTGCCTCGTTGGAGAACAAGCCCCGTTTGGCCCCCTGGCTGATCGCTGTCTTGATAGCGTAGCCGACACTGCCGCCGATCAGCGCATTCGGAACGAAAGCATATCTGAAGATCATCCCGACCGTTTCGGGAATATATTTTGCCCGGCAGGCAAGAATGACCACTCCGCCCAGCAGATACAGCGTTGCCATGACAGGGACTAGTTTTTCGGTCACTGCGGCGATCCGGTTGACGCCGCCAAGGAAAATGATCCCGGCGACCGCCGCCACAGCGATACCAAACGCCCACGAGGGGATACCGAAGGCATCACTGCAGGTGGTACCGATAGAATTGGACTGCACCATACAGCCGGTGAAACCAAGGGCGAAAATGATCGCCACCGAGAAGAAACCGGCAAGGATCTTGCCGAATACGCCCTTGAACGCCCGACGGATATAGTAGACCGGTCCGCCCAACACCGTGCCGTCCTCCCTGACCACACGGGTCTCCTGTGCCAGCACCGCCTCAGCATAGATCGTCGCCATGCCGAAGAAGGCGATCACCCACATCCAGAAAATCGCCCCCGGTCCGCCGATCAGAATAGCACCGCACGCACCGACAATATTGCCGGTACCGACCTGTGCCGCAATGGCAGTCGCCAACGCCTGGAATGAACTGAGTCCGCTCTTGTTCTTTCCGCCCCGCAGGGACAATTCACCGAACACCTTCTTCATACCGACACCGAAATACCGTATCTGCACAAATCTCGTCCGGACGGTGTAGTACAATCCTACACCGATCAGCAAAACGATCAGTATGTAGTCGGAGAGATATGAATTGACCGTCTGCACGATCTTCAGCAATACATCCATTGTTCGTCCTCCTAAAAAATGTAATAAAAGGGGCTATTAAAAACAAAAGTTTTTAAACAGCCCCTCTCTGAAAAACACCATGACCGAGCCCATATCGTCATCCGGCTCTGTCCTTTTGCCTGAGAGATTCAGGGACGGACGCCCCCTTGCACCTTCGGCACTCAACTCAATGAGATTCTCCAGAGATTCCTCCGCATTCAGTCTCGTCAAACGATTCTGACACTTCACAGGAAATTGGCAACAGTGTAACACGATTTGCCAACTTTGTCAAGTAATTAAAATTTTAGGTTCTTTTCTCCCTTCGGCTATAAGGTTCATTCTGCTGTTCCGACCGCATGATCACAGTACAAGCACCGCTTCTTCCCGCCGTCTGCATAGACCAATGTGAGCAATTCCTGCTCAACTGCACATACGCACCGGGGATTAGTACAATCAATGCCGGGAAAGGCAGTGCCAATACGACGAAGGGATCGTTGCTCTTCCGGCTCACTCAAGAGTTTGCGTATAAGTGCCATACGCATGAATTTCCCGTTGAGTGTCTGACGGAAATAGCAGGCACGGGGATCGTCATCCACCTGTACACTGATCTCATTCAACCGGGGTAGGGGGTGCATGACCGAACAGGTCGGAGAAGCCAGCCGCATTTTTTCCACTGTGAGGATGTACCGGCCGTTCAGCCTTTGGTATTCGGCTTCCTCATCAAACCGTTCCCGCTGGATGCGTGTCATATACAGGATATCCAGTGACGGCAAAGCCTCCTCCAGGGATTCGGTCTCGGTATAGGTCAACCCGCTTTTCTCAATGACATCGGTCCTGATATAGGAGGGCAACCGTAATTCCGGCGGAGAGATCAACACAAAACGGATCCCGGTATACCGGGACAGAGCGCTGATGAGAGAATGGACCGTGCGCCCGTACTTCAAATCGCCGCACATCCCCACTGTCAGATCATGAAACCGTCCTTTTTCCCGATGGATGGTAAACAGATCAGCCAATGTCTGTGTCGGGTGGAAATGACCGCCGTCACCGGCATTGATCACCGGTACAGTCGCCTTGTTCGCCGCTACCAGTGCCGCTCCCTCCAACGGATGACGGATGGCAATGACATCCGCATAATTGCTCACTGTCACGGCGGTATCCGAAATGCTTTCCCCTTTGGCGGCGGAAGAAGAACCCGTTCCGGCGACCGACAGCACTTGCCCGCCCAATTCCAACATGGCTGATTCAAAGCTCAGCCGTGTACGGGTAGACGGTTCAAAGAAAAGTGTCGCCAGCTTTTTGCCCCGGCAAACATCACGGTACCGCTCCGGCTGTTTCATCATATCTGTTGCCGTGGCGATCAACTCGTCCACTTCCGCTACTGACAGATCAAGGATATCTACAATGCTCCGCATTTGCTGTTCTTCTCCTTCATCCTTTGTTTTTTTATTTTCCGATCCAACTTTCATCCGACGGATCATTACGAAAAGCGATCAGCCTCTGAATGTCCATCGGCTGGATATAGCCCTGCTCGGCGGCAACCGCCGCAATACAGTCAAAGTCGGTCAGGGAAACATTTTTCACTTCTGCCTGCGCCAGCCGTTCTATACCCTTCTTCATCCCGTAGGTGAAAATGGAAACGATCCCCAGCACCTCGGCACCCGCATCCCGCAACACATTCACCACTTCGATCACACTGCCGCCGGTGGAGATCAGATCCTCCACCACAACCACCTTCTGCCCTTTTTCGAGTTTGCCCTCGATCTGGTTCTGCCGCCCGTGATCCTTGGCACCGGACCGCACATACCCCATCGGCAGGCCCATCATATGGGCGGTGATGGCGGCGTGGGCAATCCCGGCAGTGGAAGTGCCCATCAGCACCTCGGCCTGTGGATAGTTTTCCCGGATCAGTGTCATCAGCCCGGTTTCCACATCGGTGCGGACCTGCGGGGCAGTCAGTGTCAGCCGGTTATCGCAATAGACCGGACTCTTGATACCGCTTGCCCAGGTAAAAGGCTCTTCCGGGCGGAAGAATACCGCCTGTATCTTCAAGAGGTCCTCTGCGATCTGTTCACATAATTTCATTGCTTTGCTCGCTTCCTTTCTTTACGGGATGCTCGGCGGTGCGTCGGGGACGACGCACGCTACGAATTGTTTTATTTCATTTGCGAGATACTCGGCGGCGACAGCAAGCAGCCGCCCTACGGTTGTTTTAATTCATTTTGCGGAATACTCGGCGTGCGAACACAGTTCGCCCCTACAGGTGTTTTGATCAATTTTGCGGAATGCTCGGCGGCGGGAGACAAGCCCCCGCTCTACGGGTGTTGCAAAACTCAACAATTATGAATTATGCATTATGAATTATGAATTGTTCAACGGTTGCCATCGACAAATTCCCGCACGCACCGTTCATATGCCGCCACCGGATCGTCTGCCGCCGTGATGGGACGCCCCACCACGATATAGTCCGAGCCGATAGCTTTCGCCTGTGCCGGTGTCATCACCCGTTTCTGATCGCCCTGCTCTCCGTCCGCAAACCGCACACCGGGAGTGACTGTCAAAAACTCCCTGCCGCACCGTTCGTGTACCTTCCCCGCTTCGAGCGGTGAACACACCACACCGTCGAGTCCGGCTTTTTTTGCATTTTCGGCATAGTGCATCACCACCTCGTCGATTGGACGGTCAATAAGCAGATCACGGCTCATGCTCTCCTGGTCGGTAGAGGTCAACTGGGTGACGGCGATCAGCAACGGGCGTGTCCCGTCGGGACGAATCAACCCCTCCAACGCCGCTTCCATCATCCGTACCGTCCCGCCGGCATGCAGATTACAGATATCCACATCGAGCCGGGACAACACCGCCATTGAACGCTTGACCGTGTTGGGAATATCATGCAGTTTCAGATCCAGGAAGATCGAATGTCCCCGTTCCTTTAATTGCCGGACGATCGACGGTCCCTCGGCATAAAACAACTCCATCCCGATCTTAACAAACGGTTTTTCCTCCGTAAAACGATCCAAAAAGGCAAGTGTCTGTTCCGCCGACGGAAAGTCACACGCCACGATCACATCTTTTCCCATTCTGTTACCCCTCCGATGATTTCTTTGAGTGAGCGGATGCCGTACCGTTCCATCACTGCCGGCAACGCCGCCACGATATCCCGGCAGGCAAACGGATCGACCAGATTAGCGGAACCGATCTCCACCGCCGTTGCTCCGGCAAGCATCATTTCCAGCACATCCTGCGCCGAAGATACGCCGCCCATCCCCACGACGGGAATACTGACGGATTTCGCCACCTGATAGACCATCCGCACCGCCACCGGGAAAATAGCAGGTCCGGAAAATCCGCCCATGGTATTGGCGATCACGGGCTTTTTGGTTTTCAGATCAATCCGCATCCCCAACAGCGTGTTGATCAGACTGATCCCATCCGCACCCGCCTGTTCGCAGGCGACCGCTACCGCCACGATATCCGTTACATTGGGGGACAGCTTGACGATCACCGGCTTTTTGGTCACTGCCTTAACCGCCGTGACCACTTCCGCCGCCGCCTCCGGCCGGGTGCCGAAGCTCATCCCGCCCCCGTGGACATTGGGACAACTGACATTGACCTCCAGCCATCCGACCTGCATCTCTTTATCCAGCCGCTCACAGGTATAGGCATAATCCTCTACCGAAAAGCCACTGACATTTGCCATCACCGGCTTGTGAAAAACCGCTTTGAGCTTCGGTAATTCTTCTGCGATGACACGTTCCACACCCGGATTCTGCAAACCGACCGCATTGATCATACCGGCAGTACATTCTGCGATACGGGGGGTAGGATTGCCGAACCGGGCTTCCCGTGTCGTCCCCTTGAAAGAGAAGGTACCTAAGCAATTGATATCATACCACTCGGCATACTCATAGCCGTATCCGAACGTGCCGGATGCTGGGATCACCGGATTATCCAGCACTGTCCCGCACAGCGATACACGGGTATCTACCACAGGATCTCCCCCTTTCGCAGAACAGGGCCGTCTTTGCAGATGCGTTTGTACCCTGTGACGGTTTTACAGGAACAGCCCATGCAGGCACCGAATCCGCATCCCATGCGTTCTTCAAAACTGAACTGCCCGTCGGTAACAGTCGAGCGGAACACCGCCCGGAGCATCGGTTCGGGTCCGCAGGTATAAAAATGGCTGTAGCTGTCCGGCAGGGCATCGGTAACGAATCCCTTGACACCGTAAGAGCCGTCAACGGTGGTCACCGTCACCGCCGCTCCCAGCGAACGGAATTTTTCTTCAAAGAAGATCTCGTCCCGCCGATTGAACCCCAATACCGCCGTCACCTGTTTCCCGGCGGCGATCAGTTGCTTTGCCAGCAGATACAGTGGCGGCACACCGACACCGCCGCCAAGCAGGAGGGGCT
>JAZLKY010000300.1:0-1208 GCA_045597885.1 Acutalibacteraceae bacterium
CACGGCGAAGATCCCCTTTACGGTGAGGACCGTCCAAAATCATCTGATCACCGGTATAGGCATGAATAGTACTCATGATACCGCTCTGAATGGGAGCATAATCGTTCAGCGCCTTAGCCATGGGTGCCAGGCAGTTCGTCGTGCAGGAAGCCGCCGAAATGATGTTATCCTCTTTGGACAGGGTCTTCTCGTTCACGCTGAAAACGATCGTCTTCAGATCGTTGCCGGCAGGAGCGGAAATGACCACCTTCTTAGCGCCCGCATCAATGTGAGCCTGGCTCTTTTCCTTGGAGCAATAGAAGCCGGTGCATTCCAAAACTACATCAACACCGATCTTTCCCCAAGGAAGATCTGCCGCATTCTTTTCGCTGTAAATGGTGATGGTCTTGCCGTCCACGGTGATGCAGCCGTCACCAGCCTCGACCGTGTGCTTCCCCTCACCGATATGACCGCAATAACCGCCCTGTGCCGTGTCATATTTGAGCAAATGCGCCAACATAGCGGGATCGGTCAAATCGTTGATCGCCACGATTTCGTAACCCTCTGCATCAAACATCTGACGGAAAGCCAGACGACCGATGCGGCCAAAACCGTTGATTGCTACTTTAACTGCCATGATAAATTACCTCCATACTTTTTAGTCTGGTTTTATTCTACCCCAAAAGCGGTGGAAATGCAAGTTGTTTGTAATTTTTTTAACCATTTTTTTACACTTTTGGAAAATTGTACAAACTGACATATTTTTAAAGCGCAGTCATGTTGAAATTGACCAAATGTCAATCATCATGCGCCAACTCATCCGCCACATCTTCTGTCAGAACTAAAGGAAGCCCGGCATCGGCAGAAGCATCCGTTTTCGTCTCAGTCTCCACCGGCGATGCAGGTGTTTTCCCCTCATTTACCGCCAAACACCAACCAAACACCAATCCAAGCAAACCTACGGCAAAATCGGGCAACTGCACCATGGAAACAGCCCGGAGAGATTCTCCGTCACCCAAGACATAAAACACTGTCAGTGACAAATATTCCCCCAATCCAAATATTGCCGCCGCAAAAGCCAAAAACAGCAACATACGGGGATGAAGGTCACCAATCCCGGAAACGAACCGTGCCAATCGGAATAAGAACAGCATTTCAAAGATCACCATGGCAAATTCACAGGCAGAATCAGAGAATCCGATAACGCTGGCATAAGAAAGCTCATACCC
>JAZLKY010000301.1:0-2089 GCA_045597885.1 Acutalibacteraceae bacterium
CAGACGCTCCTGTATTATCTCCTCGGTCTCAGTCCCCCGTTCACGCAAACGCCGCTCCAATTCTTCCATCGACGGCGGCATGATAAACACGGAGAGCGTGTTCTCACAACGGTCCATCACCCGGCGTGCGCCCTGCACCTCGATCTCCAGCACCACATTTTTTCCCTCGCTGAGCAAACGGCGGATCGGTGCAATAGGTGTACCGTAATAGTTCCCGTTGTAGACGGCGTATTCCAGGAAGCCGTCCTCCTGTATCGTCTTTTCAAATTCTTCCCCGGTCGTGAAAAAATAATGCACGCCGTCCTGCTCCCCCGGTCTGGGTGACCGGGTGGTCATGGAAACGGATACCACGGTATCGTCCCGCTCCGAAAGCAGAGATGACAGTACCGTCCCCTTTCCGCATCCCGAAGGACCGGACAGGATGATCAGCATCCCTTCTTTAGTCCTGGTCATCCGCTTCCTCCTCGTCCTCACTGGTCAACCGGTTTGCTACCGTCTCCGGCTGGACAGCAGACAGGATCACATGATCGCTGTCGGTCACCAGGACAGCACGGGTACGGCGACCGTAGGTCGCATCTATCAAAGCACCTCTGTCCTTGGCATCCTGTATGATCCGCTTGATCGGTGCCGACTCCGGGCTGACGATCGCTACTAACCGTCCCGCCGCCACCATATTACCGAATCCGATGTTGATAAGTTTCATAACCGTCTCCCCGTCCTCATTCGATGTTTTGGATCTGCTCACGGATCTTCTCGATCTCCGCCTTGATATCCACCACCAGCCGTGTCAGCTCCAAGTCACTGCATTTCGATCCGATGGTATTCGCTTCCCGGTTCATTTCCTGCACCAAAAAATCCAATTTCCTGCCAACAGCCTCGTCAGCATCCATCAACTGTCTGAGCTGGTCAATGTGACTGCGTAACCGTACGGTCTCTTCTGCTACGGCAATTTTATCTGCATACACAGCCGCTTCTGTCAGCAGACGGCTCTCATCTATGGGAACGGCACCGAGCAACTCCCGCATCCGTGCCTCCACCCTCTCCATATGTTCGTGCACCGTCTGCGGAGAACGTTCTTCTACCTTCGCCACAGCAGTCAGGATCGTATCCGCTCTGGAGAGCACATCCCGTCGAAGATTCTCGCCCTCCTTCTCCCGCATGCAAATAAAGCGGTCCAGCGCCCCCTCAAGCACAGGAAGCACCGCTTCCCAAACTGCATCCTCCGACAACTGGACAGGCTTGACTGTCAGCACATCAGGATACCTTGAAAGACCGGATGCCGTCACATCATCCCGCAGAGAAAAGGTATCCACCAGTTCCCGCAAAGCCTTCAGATAACCCGTTGCCAGCCCCCGGTTGACCAAGACCTCACAATCCGCAGTTTCCGTAGCTTCGATCTGGACAAAAGCATCTACCTTACCCCGGTCGATACGGGACTGCAAATATTTCTTCAGACGGTCATCCAAAAAGGCGTAAGAGCGAGGCAGTCGGGAAGAATACTCAAAGAAACGGTGATTAACCGATTTCAGTTCCACCGTGACCGTCAGTCCGTTGACGGTATCCTGTCCCCTGCCAAATCCGGTCATGCTGCGAATCACTTTTGTCACTCCCAATCAATCTATCCCACTTTCATTCTGTCTATTTTACCAGTTTACGTCCATCCTGTCAAGCGTTTACGGCTTAAAAAGGAACAAACCGGCGCATTTTCCCTCCGGCGGTTTCCGTAATTATTTTTTCCTGTTCTTATTTTTGTGGTTGAACAAGACAGCAACGTGTGATATACTGATGAAGAAAACACTGACAAGCGGGAGATACTATGAACATCGGGTTTTATACTTTGGGCTGTAAAGTGAATCAGTACGAAACGCAAGCCATGCGAAAACAGTTGGAAGATGCCGGTCACCAAACGGGAGAATATCTGCCGGAGCAGACAGCAGGCTTTGATGTCATCGTCATCAATTCCTGCACTGTTACGGGCGAGAGCGACCGAAAACTGCGCCAGTTGCTTCGGCGTTGCCGTCGGGCAGATCCTCAGGCGGTACTGGTTCTTACCGGCTGTATGCCGCAGGCATTTCCGGCGGTCGCCGAC
>JAZLKY010000302.1:0-1458 GCA_045597885.1 Acutalibacteraceae bacterium
GTGAAGGTGAGGGACTCCCGCTCCCGTTGACGTTTGAATGCCAACCCGACCAGTTCATCCATCAGTTTGCCGAAATCCGTCCCCACTTCTTTCCACAGATAGAACGACAGAGAACCGGGGATGGTGTTGATCTCGTTCACCCACAATTCGCCGTTCTCTTTGTCATTGAGAAAATCAATGCGAGCCACGCCCAAACAGCCAAGCGCCCGGAAAGTGGCGACCGCCAGTTCCTGCACCCGCTCGGTCATACCGTCGGGCAGTTCTGCCGGACAACGGCGTTTGAGATCGGTCATGCCCTGTGAACCGCCGGTCTTTTTCCCGCCGCCGGACAGGTATTTGTCACTGAAGGAGAGGATATCCTCACCGCCAAACGGTTCTTCACATGCAGAAGGGCGAGCGTTTTCCACATCGCCCAGCACGGCGCAGTTGATCTCCCGCAGATGGTCAACGGCACGTTCTACCAATATGCGGGGGGAAAAACTGACTGCCAGATCCAGCGCATCTGTCAATTTCTGCCGATCGTTCGCCTTGGAGATGCCGACCGAAGAACCAAGGTTCACCGGCTTGACGATGACCGGGTAGCCGATCTGCCGCTCGATCCGTTCGATGACCGATGCGCTGTCCGCCGCATATTCTTTCCCGGTAAACTGCAGGGCATCCAGCACCGGGATGCCCGCCTGTTTAAGAACGGCTTTCATCGCAAATTTATCCATACCCAAAGCGGACGATGCCACATCACACGCTGCATAGGGAATGTTGAGCATTTCGAGCAGTCCCATCAGAGTACCGTCTTCCACATTCGTCCCATGTACCACCGGGATCGCCACATCGAATGCCGCCACCACATTGTTGCCGAATTTTTTGGCAGGATAGCGGATCAATTCCACGCACCCGTCTGCTGCCGCCGGCAGCACCCGTGTCGCCTGTGAAAGACAAGCATCCATATCCCGGTAGGGTGCGACCTTACGCAGATGTTCGCCCACATAGAACCGATTGTCTTTTGCGATGTACAGAGGGAACGCTTCGTATTTTTCCGGGTCCAGTGCTTCCAGTGCCTGTAACCCGGATATGATCGAAACCTCGTGTTCTACGCTGTGTCCCCCGAACAAAACAGCCACTCTTGTTTTCATGTGCGTTGCTTCCTCTCAATCAAAAATTATCCGGCAAATCGTTTTCCAGCAGAACGATGCGGGGGGACGGCAATCCGTTGACAATTGCCAATCCCTTTGGCAGATCTGAGGACACAAAGAGATGATCCTCCGGAAATCCTGCCTGCAGTAACCCCTTCTTTAGTGGCGGTGCCTGCCGTTCCCCGACCAGTATCGCCCAGTCGCACCGGGTGGCGGCATATGCTCCCAATTCCTCATTGAGTGCCGCCTGCCGTTCCCCCAGTTCCACCATGCCCGGCGTGACCAATACCCGCTCGACCCCATCGAACGCCGCCAAGGTATCAAGCGC
>JAZLKY010000303.1:0-3283 GCA_045597885.1 Acutalibacteraceae bacterium
TTGTTCGATGTGATCCAGTATTTGCCGCACATAGGCAGAGTCGAAGGCATCGGCGGCATATAGATTCCCTGTGCCGAGCGGATGATCTGCGAAGGCGGTCAGCAGGCGACGGAAAGCGGTGCTTCTTGGTATCGCCTTGTCTGAAAAGGAAATGACCATCCGTTCGTACGGCTCGCCGTCGAGGATCTGCGGACGGTGTACCTCACCGGGACGCATGAACAATACGCATCCCGGATGCAGGGTGTAGACGGCACTTTCTACCAGATAGGCGCCCCGCCCGGATATCAGATAAAAAAATTCATAGGTGTCGTGAGCATGCATATGGAAATCGGATTTTTCTACCGTTTCCTGCACGGTGTGATGGAAACTGATCCCCTCTTGGTGTAAACGGAATATGATCGGCATACAAACCCCTCCCTGCGGAGAGCATACCACAACATGCACATTTTTGCAATATCTTTTTTTCAAAACAAGGGCAATAAACAATGGTATTTTTGCAATGAAATCGGTATAATGAAATTATCTTAGACCGTGGGAAAGGATGAAGTTGCAAATGAAATTGACATTCCGTTGGTATGGGGACAGCGATCCGGTGACGCTGGATCATATCCGGCAGATTCCTACTATGACGGGCATCGTTTCGGCAGTGTATGATGTGCCCGCCGGAGGGGTGTGGAGCCGGGAGAGTATCGCCGCCCTTAAAAAGAAGGCAAACGACAAGGGACTCGAATTCGAAGTGGTGGAAAGTGTTCCCGTTCCGGAGGATATCAAGTTGGGGACAGACAAGGCACCGCAATTGATCACCAACTATTGCGAAAATGTGCGCCGGTTGGGCGAGGCGGGTGTCAAGTGCATCTGCTACAACTTCATGCCGGTGTTTGACTGGCTGCGCAGTGAACTGGAGCATCAACAGCCCGACGGTGCCAATGCGCTGGCATACGATGACCGCACGGTGCGGGCAATGGATCCATTGACCAGTGAACTGTCGCTCCCCGGTTGGGACGAGAGTTATACCAAGGACCAGTTAAAAAGTCTGCTCGAACAGTACAAAACGCTCGGTGAAGAGCGGCTGTGGGAAAACCTCAAAACATTCCTGCAGGCGGTGATCCCGGTAGCGGAGGAGGTCGGCATCAAGATGGCGATCCACCCGGACGATCCACCATGGGGGATGTTCGGACTGCCTCGCATCATCACCAACGAGCAGAATCTGGATCGGTTCCTGCACCTGGTGGACAGCCCCGCTAACGGACTGACCTTCTGCACCGGTTCGCTGGGAGCGGATGTCAACAATGATCTGCCCCGGATGGCGGCACGGTTCGCACAGCGCATCCACTTCCTGCATCTGCGCAACATCAAGCATACGGGCGAAAAGCAGTTTGAAGAAGTGGGACACCCCACCGCCTGCGGATCGCTGGATATGCTTGCCATCGTGCAGGCACTGCACGACAACGGATTTGACGGATATGTCCGTCCGGATCACGGCAGAATGATCTGGGGCGAAAAAGGACGGTACGGGTACGGTTTGTTCGACCGGGCGCTGGGGGCGACCTACATCGCCGGGTTGTTCGAGGCAGTGGAAAGGAGTCGGTAACGGTGCGTTTCGGAGTATGTATCGGCAACGATATGACCAAACTGGCAACACTGAAAAAATACGGATATGACTATGCGGAGATCGGTCTGTCCTCCATTGCGGACTGGACGGAGGAGCAGATCAACGATGCCCGCAAAAAGATGGAAGAAACCGGGATATTTGCCGAGGCGTGCAACGGATTTTTCGGTTTCTCTGAGGGCTATCTGACCGGGGATCAGCTGGATATGGCGGTGGTCGAAGAATACACCCGCCGGGCACTGTCCAAAGCCGCCCGGTTGGGCTTGAAGGTCGCCGTGGTCGGCAGCGGCAAGGCACGCAAGGTGCAGGATGTCAGCCGGATGGAAGAAGGAAAAGCAAAATTTGCCTCTGTTCTGCGGCTGACGGGAACGATCGCCGCAGAATACGGGATCAAGATCGTCATCGAGCCGTTGCGCCGGGGAGAGACCAACATCGTCAATACCGTGGCAGACGGATTGGAAATGTGCATGATGGCAGATCATCCCAATGTATATGTACTGGCAGATTTCTACCATGTGGCGATGAACGGTGAAACGCTTGATGCCATCCGTCACTGCGGGGACAAATTACAGCATACCCACATTGCCCGCAATAACCCCGACCGGGCGATGCCCGTCAACCCGGAGGATCAGCCGGACTGTCGGGCATGGGCGGATGCTTTGCGTGAGAACGGCTACGATCAACGGATGAGTCTTGAAGGATATATCGGAAAAGAGCCGGCAGAATTTGAAGAAACACTCGCCAAAATGGCAGAGGTTCTCAAACAGTTCGGCTAATACGGAAAGGAAGCGTTGACAATGGAAAAAACGATCGTCATCACGGGAGCAGGCGGGGTGCTTTGCTCCGGCTTTGCCGCATTTTTGGCAAAACAGGGACACCGGGTGGCACTGCTTGACCTCAATGCCGAGGCGGCGGAAAAGGTTGCCGCACAGATCCGGGCAGAGGGCGGCAAGGCAAAAGCATATGCCTGCAATGTGCTGGATAAGAGCATCATTGAGAATGTTCATCAGCAGGTGCTGGCAGACTTCGGTAAATGCGACATCCTCATCAATGGGGCAGGCGGCAACAATCCGAAGTGTACCACTGCTCATGAGGAATATGTAGCGGGGGACGAGGATGCCACCGATTTCCTCACCTTTTTCAATATTGACGAAAAGGGATTCGATTTTGTGTTTGATCTCAATATCAAGGGTGTTTTACTGCCCAGTCAGGTGTTCATGCCGGATATGATCGGCAGACCGGGATGCTGTGTGCTGAACATCTCATCCATGAATGCCTACCGTCCGTTGACCAAGATCCCGGCATACTCTGCCGCCAAAGCCGCCGTAAGTAATTTCACCTCATGGCTTGCAGTGCATTTTGCCAAAGAGAACATCCGGGTGAACGCCATTGCGCCGGGCTTCTTTGTGACGAATCAGAACCGGGCACTGCTGTTCAATGAGGACGGCACCGCCACGCCCCGCACCGACAAGATCCTGCGTTCCACCCCCATGGGGCGGTTCGGTGAAGCGGAGGAACTGCTCGGTACGGTGGAGTGGTTGCTCGATGAGACGAAGTCCGGGTTTGTCACCGGCATCACCGTCCCGGTGGACGGCGGCTTCCTCTCGAGCGCGGGGGTTTAGGATGATGAAATTCGCGCTCTTTCCGGCGGCGGTGATGGCGACAGCGGCGGCG
>JAZLKY010000304.1:0-10084 GCA_045597885.1 Acutalibacteraceae bacterium
GGTGTAAGATGTTTCTTAGTTCCTCTACTGCTATCCCGCTCACCGGACCGACCGTCATGGCGGTAATCAGAGCAGGGATATCCGAGAGATCCACTTTTAAATAGTCTATACCGGGAATAAGCGGAATCTCCGGAAACAAAAGATAAATCACTGTGGATAGGGCTGCCATCATAGCGGTCAGAAGCAACAGGTACAAGTGGGAACGCTTCATGTCATTTCCTCCCGTCGTGCGGCATCCCGTTTCGAATAAATACAACCGCAATAATTCTGTCTGTATAAATGATATTCTGCCGACAGGCGGCAGGACTCTTTATATCCGTCTCTTTTCTTAAAATCAGAGAATAGGTATGCCACATCATACTGTTCAGATAATTCCCGACCGATGGTGTTCAATTTTTCGGCATCCTTTAACGGGCTGATCGACAGGGTGGTGGTAAAATAATCGGCGCTGATCCTGCGAGCTGTCCTTGCTGCCTCCTCCAGACGCAAACGGTAGCACTGCTCACACCGCTCTGCGCCTTCGGGATCATCTTCGTGCCCGGCGGCGATCCGGTAAAACTCTGCCGGATCATATCTGCCCGAAATCAGTGTTACGGGATTGGCAAGCGGCATTTCTGCCAACAGCCGTTTTTGCTCTGCCAACCGTTGCCGGAATTCCGCCTCCGGCGAAATGTTGGGATTGTAGTATAATAGCGTGATACGAAAATAACGGCTGAGATAAGTCAACACATAACTGGAACAGGGAGCACAACAACTGTGCAGTAACAAATGGGGACAACGACCTTGCCCGGATATCTTTTCCAATTCTTGTTCTAATGTGCGTTGATAATTGTTCTTTGGCATACGGACTCCTTTTGCAAGGGGATGACATCTGCACCATACAGATAGCGTCATTTCATGTTTCAGTCTGTCTTTTGTTCGTTTCCTCTGTTGGAAGCGCATCCACCTTGATATGAACCTGTTCGATGCGCCGATCATCCATCCGGCGAATGGTAAAAATAACATTCTCATATGTTATGGCGGCTTTTTCATCTGTTTCGGGAATGTGTCCCAACTGTTCCATGATAAAGCCCGCTACGGTGTCGTAATCGCCGTCCGGAAGTTCCATTTCCAAAAGATCAGCCAATTCTCCGATATTCAGTGATCCGTCTACGACAAACGAGTGATCGTCTATCCGGGTCACTTCCTCTTCTTCATTATCAAATTCATCCTGCATATTTCCGACAATGGATTCCAGCAGGTCTTCCATAGTGACAATCCCGGCAACGCCGCCGTATTCATCCACGACGATCGCCATCTGTAAGTGCTTCTCATTCATCTCCTCGAACAGGTCATCACATTTCTTGCTGTCGGGGACAAAATGGGTTTCACGAAGAAGATTGCGTACCGTCACCGTCTGAGGCAATGTCTGCCCGACATAGGGCAACAGGTCTTTGATATACAGGATACCCAAAATGTGGTCGATATCATCTTCGTACACTGGGATGCGGGAATAACCGCCATCCAGACCGCTCTGTAGTGCCTGGGCGACCGAATCGTTTACTTCGACCGCGGTGACATCGGTTCGTGGTGTCATGATCTCCGCTGCTGTAGTATCGTCAAACGCAAAAATATTATTGACCATGTCTTTTTGCGTTTCTTCAATAGTGCCCAGTTCTTCGCCGGCATCAATCAATTCCCGTATATCCTCTTCGGTGACTTGATCGGTCATTTCGTGGGGGTTAATACCGCAGAGTCTAAGCAGGGGATAGATCACACCGTTGCCTAACGCATCAAAGGGAAATAATGCCTTGTACAGCAGAGAAAAGAACGGATAAACCGAAAGGGCGGCAGAAGGATTTTTTCTGACCAGACGACCGGGCAGACGGCATCCGAACGCTACGGTGACAAAGGCGACAGCCAGTGCCGTAAGGAATGATATCGCATAGGCGGCATACGGTACGGTGCCGAAAACGGGCGATAACCAAAGCACCGTCAACGGTACGACATTCAGCGCGATCAACGCTCCGCCCAACATCATCCCGGCGTTCACACGCCCGTAAAAACGGCTTTCGTTTTCGATCATGCGGCTGACACGGGCTGCCTTGCGGTTGCCCTGCTCTTCCAGCTCACGCAGACGTGCATCTCCGATCGCCGGGAATGCTTCCCGTCCCACAGAGAGGATGACGGTGAACAGCAGGAACAAAACGGCAAACAGGGCAAAAATAATAGGATCGGCGGCAGGATCAGGGTCGGTAGACATATGAAATAATTTCCCCTTTCAAATTATTGATTGTTTAATCATACCTTTTTTCAGACCGTATGTCAATGGATTTATCATCATTTTTACGCATCAGTATAGAGACGGATATCAAACAGACGGTCCTGTATGTTGGATTGGTGCCAATCAATACCGATCTCGCCGGAATTATCCGCCGGACAGGTATCGGTGGATACGGTCAATACTGCTTCATTTTCCCGATACAGTGTCAGTGTGTTGCGATCCCACATGATGCCATACGATTGATGTATGGCGGCATGTGGAAGATCGTGAAAGTATCCCAAAGGCTTGTTTCCTTCCAACAGACAAATATAAGCGGAACTGTCAAGAAACCGTATCGCTATGTTTCCTACCCGCACCTGGGTATAGATACCGTCAAGATCGTCCCCGTGGTTCTTTCCGTTTGCGGTCATGTGAACGAATTCCATCCACATCCGATCCCGTAACACTGCCTTTTGTGTAGCGGCAAGATGACCGTTCGGTTCACGCCAGTAGGCATAAAACTCATGCAGATCAGACTTGATGACATGGAGCGGTTCTCCCGTCCACCGGGCGGCATCGGAAAAATCGTCCTCAAAAACGCACTGCATCCCGGCAGAGCGGTCGAGCGGCTGTCCTTTGACGAATACCGTTGTGGCGGCAGTGAAGTGCCCGTCCAGCGTGGCGGCATAAATGCGTGTCGTGCCGCCCTTATGTGCGGTGACGATGCCGTAATCATCCACTGAGGCAACGGCGGGGTAGGTGCTGTGCCACAGTACCGAGCCAACGGTCGCTTCTGCTGGGACAGCAGTGGCGCAAAGCCTTTTTCCTTCACAGGGGCGCAGCGTTAGTGTCTGTGGCAGATCGGACTCGATGCCGGTCACCGGGGTGGCGGGCAGCCGGAAGCCGTCCCTGCTGTTCAATTCCCGTACCTGCGGCAGGATCGCCGCTTCCCAAACCGCCGCCAGTTTTTCGTTCCCGCAGGGGCGTGGATGTCCGTCGTCGAGCGGGAAGTCGGCAAAACATTTGTACATCCGGCAGCTGCCGGGTTCACACAGATCGACGATACGCAGATCCCAGCCGTATTTTGCACGGTAGGCCGCGGTATCGAATGTCATCAGATGGTGGATGAACGGCATATGACGGTCATCGGGGGCATAGGTGTGATGATCGTAATCCACCCCGGCATATACCGTGACATTCGGATTCATGCCGAAGACCGTTTCCAATAAACGGTCAAAACGGTCGTTGATATGTTCAAGGTCCAATTTCTGTCCGAAATCGTTCGCGCCGATGAGGAGCAAGATGATATCCGCCTGTTCGACCGCCTGCGCAGTGGTCAATGTGGAAGGATCGACATCCTGCGGCGTGACGAAGACATCTCCCTGCTTAATCTGTCCCTGTGTGTCGGCAAGCACGGCACGTAGAGAATTGCCCGGTTTCAATTCATCGTCTCCGATGGTGTAACCGCAGTAGCCGCCGTGATGGGCATATCGCTCCGGCAAACGGATATCCCCCGACTTCTGTCCTCCGATAAAGGTAAAATCTGCGCCGTCTTCGTACAGACGACGAAACAAAGCGTACCGATAGGCACTGCCATTGCCGTCTCCTTCTGTGAGAGAATCGCCGAGGGGACATATTTTGACTGTTCTGGGCATGGTGTATCCATCCTTTTTCATGTTTTCTTCCTCTATCTTACAATACGTCCGATGATTTTTCAAGATGATTATTGAACATTTTTCCTGTTTATGGTAAAATGTCTGACGGAAAGGATGGGGCGATCATATGGAGATCATCGAAAAACTGACGGAAGAATTTCATTTAAAACAGGTACAGGTGGAGCGTACGGTTGCATTGCTGGATGACGGTAACACCATTCCGTTCATCGCTCGATATCGGAAAGAGCAGACTGGCTCGATGGATGATCAGACACTGCGTGATTTATCCGAGCGGCTGGTTTATCTGCGAAATTTGGAAGAAACACGGGGAAAGTACCGGAAAACGATTGAAGAACTGGGGGCTTTGACCGATGAACTGGCGGCGTTGTTGGAGGCGGCATCTACGCTGACGGAGCTCGATGATATTTATCGTCCGTACCGCCCGAAGCGCCGTACCAGGGCTACTGTTGCCAAAGAAAAAGGACTACAGCCGTTGGCGGATGCTTTGTATGCCCAACAGCCGGATGCGCAACCGCCGGAGGTGTTGGCTGGCTCCTTTGTGACAGAAGATGTTCCTTCCGTTGAAGAAGCGCTGGCAGGGGCAAGAGATATTATTGCTGAACGGATATCGGAGGATGCGGCGGTGCTCAAACGTCTCCGGGCTGTCTGTATGGCAAACGGTCATTTGGTTTCCAAAGCTGTGGATCCGGATAGCGAAAGTGTGTATGAAAACTATTATGATTTCAGAGAGCCGCTCAATCGGGTACCTGGACATCGGGTGCTGGCGATCAATCGGGGAGAACAGGAAGAATTTTTGAAGGTGGGGGTAGAATTTGATGCTGCCCATGCCATGCGTATCATATCCTCGGAGCACATCAAACCGTCTTGCCCTTCGACCGAGCAAGTGAAGCTGGCGGCGGAAGATTCGTACAGCCGTTTGATTTTCCCCTCACTGGAACGGGAAATGCGCAATATGCTGACAAAATCGGCTTCGGATGCCGCTATTCAGGTTTTTGCCGACAATCTTCGTCCACTGCTGATGCAGCCGCCGGTCAAGGGAAAGGTGACCTTGGGACTGGACCCCGGTTATCAACATGGCTGCAAGACTGCTGTTATTGATCCTACCGGGAAGGTGCTGGACACCGGGATCATCTTTCCTGTACCGCAATTCAAACGGATGGAAGAAGCCAAACGGGTGATACGTAGATTCATTACGCAATATCATGTTGAGGTGATCGCCATCGGAAACGGTACCGCTTCTCATGAGACTGAGGTCTTTGTGACGGATCTTTTGCGGGAGATCGGTGACGGCGGTATTGCCTATATGGTTGTCAGCGAGGCGGGTGCTTCTGTCTATTCTGCATCGAAATTGGCGGCGCAGGAATTCCCGGATTATGACGTCAATCTGCGTTCTGCGGTTTCGATTGCCCGGCGATTACAAGATCCGTTGGCGGAACTGGTTAAGATAGATCCCAAGGCGATCGGTGTAGGGCAGTATCAGCATGATCTGCCGCAGGCGCAGTTGAACGGAGCTTTGAGCGGTGTAGTCGAATCTTGTGTGAATGCCGTCGGGGTGGATTTAAATACTGCTTCCGCTCCGCTTTTGGAGAAGGTGGCAGGAATAAATGCAACGGTGGCTAAAAACATCGTTGCCTTCCGGGAGGAAAACGGTGCTTTTTCCTCCAGGACTTCTTTGAAGAAAGTACCGAAACTCGGTCCAAAAGCCTTTGAACAATGTGCCGGTTTTCTCCGGGTGCCGGAAAGCAAGAATCCACTGGATCACACGGCTGTTCATCCGGAGAGCTACGCCGTGGCAGAAGAGCTGCTGAAGATCTGCGGGCTTTCGGCACAACAGACAGACGGACTGCAGGAAAAGGTGGATGCTTTCGGCATCACATCGTTGGCACAGCGATTGCAGGTCGGTGTACCGACGTTGACAGATATCGTATCAGAATTACAGCATCCCGGCAGAGATCCCCGTGATGAATTGCCGCCGCCGTTGCTTCGCACGGATATTTTAGGGATGGAGTCGCTTACGCCCGGTATGGAATTGACCGGGACGGTACGCAACGTGGTTGATTTCGGGGCGTTTGTCGATATCGGTGTTCACGAGGACGGGTTGGTTCATATTTCTCAGATAGCCGACCGCTTTATCCGGCACCCTTCCGAGGTGCTGAAAGTGGGAGATATTGTAAAAGTATGGGTGCTTAGTGTCGATATCCGAAAAAAACGGATAGGAT
Source organism: Acutalibacteraceae bacterium (assembly GCA_045597885.1). Taxonomy (GTDB): domain Bacteria; phylum Bacillota; class Clostridia; order Oscillospirales; family Acutalibacteraceae; genus UBA5905. The sequence continues at coordinate 6,138 of JAZLKY010000304.1, forward strand.
TAACAATGAAGTCTCCGAAAGAGCAATGAACCATTACCTTATTGAAGCGCTTTACCACCGGCGTGGGGAGTAAGTGCTCACTTAATCAAAAAACAGACTGACAAGGGCACATTCACTTAGGAACTGTTTTCCCCAAGTGAATGTGCCCAAGTGTTGTCGGTCTGTTTTTTTCGGCGAATGCTTTAGTGCTATGCTTGCCTTTCGCAAACTCAATATAAAGGGACTTATACAGCCCTTGTTGCATTCTGCTTTTCGCCGTTAAGCGTTTACATTGCTTCGGGTGCTTCGATTTTGAGAATGGTCAGAGTGTTGCGCAAAGTGATCCGAGTTGCATCACACAGTGCCAGACGTGCGGTCATCAAGTCTTCTTCTTCGCCAAAAACATGGCAACTGTTATAAAACTTGTGGAACAGGGTGGCAAGCTCAAGAACGTATTTGGTCATCCCGGAAGGATCGTAGCTTCTGGCGCACTCCAGCACTACCTCTTCCATACCGGAGATATGCCGGATCAACTCCCTTTCTTCCGGCTTGTCCAGCAGTGCCAGTTGAGCCGGAGTCGCCGCTTTTACCAAAATCCCTTCGCTTTGGGCTTTGCGAAAGATCGAGTGGATCCTGGCATGGGCATACTGTACGTAATAGACGGGGTTGGAAGCGGACTGCTCAATGGCTAATCCCAAATCAAATTCCATCTGCGTATTGGCTTCCCGTAAATTGAAGAAGAATCGGGCGGCATCCACCGGCACCTCGTCAAGCAGATCGCTGAGCTGGATCGCCTTGCCGGAACGCTTGGACATCCGTACGATCTCGCCGTTTCGTACTAAACGTACCAACTGCATAAGCACAACATCCAATTTTTCACCGTTGCAGCCGATGGCATCCATTGCCCCTTTGATCCGTGCTACATGACCGTGATGATCTGCTCCCCAGACATCAATGGCGACATCATAGCCTCGGTTAAACTTGTTCCGATGATAAGCGATATCAGTTGCAAAATAAGTGGGATGACCATTTGCCCGGACAAGCACCTCATCTTTGATACCTTCTTCTTCACCGTTACGGTTGAGATGCTTTTTGGGCTGATATTTTTCTCCGTATTCTCCCGCTTTGTACCACAAAGCACCGTCTTTTTCATAAGTTAAGCCTTTTTGCCGCAGGATGTCAAGCGTCTCCTGCAATTCTCCGTTGTTATGCAACAGTGATTCGTTGAACCACCGGTCATAGGTGATGCGGTATTTTGCCATATCGGATCTCATTTTTTCAATATTGAGCGGTAAGGCGTAGTCGATCAAAGCCTGACGCCGCTCTTCTTCCGGTTTTTGCAGAAAACTGTCGCCATACTTTCCGGCAAAATTGGCGGCGTGTTCCTTGATATCATCGCCGTGATAAGCATCCTCCGGCATTTCTGGCGCATCTTCACCGAGGAATATCTGCTGATAGCGGATATCCAGTGACAGTCCGAATTTTTCAATTTGGTTGCCGGCATCATTGATGTAAAATTCACGCCATACTTCATATCCGGCGGCCTCTAACACCGATGCCAAACCGTCTCCCAGGGCGCCGCCCCTGGCATTGCCCATATGCATTGGGCCGGTGGGGTTGGCGGATACATATTCTACCATGATCTTTTTGCCGTTGCCGAAATTCGAGTGACCGTACTGCTCTCCTTGCTCGATGACATCGGTGATCACGTCGGCGTAGTAGTTTGGCGACAGATAAAAATTCATAAAGCCCGGTCCGGCGACCTCCGCCTTTTCAAAATACGTGTTCTCCAGAGATAGATGTGAATGCAGAATGTCGGCGATTCTGCGGGGGGCTGTGCGGAATGTCTTGGCAGATACCATGGCGACATTGGAGGACAGATCACCGTTCTTACGGTCACCGGGGATCTCAATGCGGTAATCGGGCATTTCACCGGCGGGCAATTCCCTCGATGACTGCGCAGACAGCAACGCAGAACAGAGCAACTGATGAAGCTGATCTTTTGATTTGTTTACGATAAGGGACATGGCGTTTTTTCCTCCTGAACTGTAATATGGACGGCGTGACATGACTGGATACTGCCATTGAATCCTAAGGTGTACCGAAACTCCAGTATCCCACCTTTTTCGGTAAGACGGCAATCGAGATCGGTGGCATAGGTTCCTAAATCTATCATACCGTAAGGGGTCGAATATTCACTGTGATGTCGTCGGGGCTTTTCAAGCACCAGCATGCCGGTGTTGGTGCCGGTACGGGGAATGGTCACCTTTGCCGGTGTGATATGCAAGGCGGTTTCCGTTCCTGCCATACCGGTGACTTGCGTCTCTCGGTATTGTAATACCCAGCCGTTTTCCTCCGGTTCTAATGTGCCGACGGTGGTCATTTCCGTCAGATCGGGGGCTTGACCATCCAAAACCTGTTCTCCTCGAATGACTATCAGTGCTTTCATAGTTGTTTCCCTCTTTGCGTCAATTCGTCCGGTAATACCGTATTGACCTGTCCCTTTACGGAGCAGCCGAGAAATATTTCCGCCACCCGCACGAAGTCATCGGGACGGTCGGAAACATAGAAGCGGCATTTTCCTTTTCTTTTTTTCGCTAGACTGTTTGACTCGGTCAATTTTTCCGCAAAATAAGCGGCGGTCTCTTTCCCGGAATCAATCAACTCAACGGATGCTCCCAACTCATTTCGAATGATGGGTGCCAACAACGGGAAATGCGTACATCCCAATATCAGTGTATCAACACCGGATTCCCGGATAGGACGAAGGTATCTTCGAACCATGGCTATGGCTACTTCATCGGAGGGATTGATCCAGCCGTTTTCAACCAACGGGACGAGCATCGGACAAGCAACGGCTACTATTTGAAATGCGTTGTCGATCTTCTTCAGACAACGCTCAAATGAACGGGAACGCACGGTGGCTGCCGTGCCGATCACGCCGATCTTGCCCGAACGGGTGGCTTTTGCAGCGGTGTCGGCAGTAGGCTCCAGTATGCCGCCGGTTGGGACAGGGAGGCGTGACAACTCTTTACCCGCAACCGAACTGACAGTACCGCAGGCGGCAATGACCGCCTTGACATCCTGTGAAAGCAGGAATGAGCTGTCCTCTCTTGCATATCGGCATATGGTCTCTTCACTGCGTGTGCCGTAGGGAACACGACCGGTATCACCGAAATAGACGATATCTTCTTCCGGCATGATATTCATCAGATGTCTGACCACTGTCAGACCACCGAGACCGGAATCAAAAACACCGATGGGATGGTTATCCAAAATAGCAGCCTCCTTGTTGACTGTTCCGATAGCCGACGGCTATATCTAAAACAGCATACCACATTTTTCCGCAAAGTGCAACGACAAATTCATATTTTTTTGTCTGCTCCTGCTTTTTCTCCGAAACAGACCATGGCTAAGAAACACAGTAATAGCAACAGTAGCGACGAGTGTACCGACACGGAATAGGGTATCAACTGATTTGACGAAACGACGGTGGACAAAGAGCACGGAAACAGATGGAAAAGCAACAGGGCTAAAAGCCCACTGAGCAGTCCGTGACACATACGGTAGAACAGAAAATCGGTTTGAGACAGGCGTATTTCGGGTAGAATTGCCGCAACCTGACCGTGTACCGACAGACCGCCCCATCCTAAAAACAAACTTACTAAAAATGGGACGCCGCCCGGCACAGCTACGGCGGACAGGCATCCGCAGCTCACTTCGCTAATGCCGGCTGTCAGAGCATGAAAGTATATCGCCTTTACACTTGTGATCTGCTGTAATAGCAGAAAGATCCCGGTGGCATCCGCTACCGATAATAAGCCGGCAGATAACAGGATAAACCCGCACAGGGATAAAAGAGAAAAACAGGTGTTACGCACGGTGACCGAAAACGGTGTGGTCGAAATGATGCCGGCTTTGCTGGAAGAATACGACCCTCGGTGTCCCTGCCCGGTGATGATACCGAT